>CACZSC010000224.1 GCA_902783755.1 uncultured Ruminococcus sp.
AACACCCAGCCGAGACAGCAGTCGCTGAGATAGGAGATGATGGTCTGGATGACGGAGTTGATGGCGCTGCCCACGGCACCGCCGGCATCGCCGCCTATGCTCTCACCGACTTTGGTGATGGCTCTTCCTATCTGGTTGAATATGCCCTTGATCACCTTTGTGACAGCGAAGTAGGCAGCGACGGTCAGGAAGCGCTCCTTCACGACCTTCTTGCCTT
This sequence comes from uncultured Ruminococcus sp., assembly GCA_902783755.1. GTDB lineage: Bacteria > Bacillota > Clostridia > Oscillospirales > CAG-272 > UMGS1696. The sequence goes on from CACZSC010000224.1 coordinate 218, forward strand.
CCTGGATCACGTTGTCGGGCAGCTCGCCCTCGGTGATGCCCTTGGTCATCATGGCTATCTGTCCGGCTTTCAGCTGGTAGGATACGAACCGCAGTATTAAAACGACCGCGATTATCCCGATGACGAGCCCGATGAGAAGGCCTATGGGACCGGATCCGTCCTTGACCACTTTGTCAGCGATAAAGAAGCCGAGAGTGGAAGTTCCCAGGATCAGGACCAGTGAGAGTATGTCCCACAGCACGCGGCGGAGGGAGAACCCCAGAGTCTTCTTGTAAATCGTTTTGTTGTCCATAAATCCTCCAAAATTGAATATATGAGCACGGCGTACGCCGTGTATGTTACGTGATCAGAGAAGCGGGATCCCTGCTTTTTTACAGGCGGCGAGGGTCTCCTCGTCCCATACCGATACCTGGACCTCGCCGATATGTGCAGTCTGCATTATGAGCATGCACAGTCTCGACTGGCCTATGCCCCCGCCGATGGTGAGGGGCAGTTCGCCATCCAGCAGCATTCTGTGGAAGGGAAGAGAGGCTCTTTCCATGCAGCCTCTTTCCTCCAGCTGGCTGAGAAGGGAATCCCTGTCAACGCGGATGCCCATGGAGGAGAGCTCAAAGGCGCATCCGAGGATGTCGTTCCATACCAGGATGTCTCCGTTCAGCTTCCAGTCGTCGTAGTCGGGAGCCCTTCCGTCATGGGGCTTCCCGCTCCTGAGGTTCCCGCCTATCTGCATAAGGAACGTGGTCCTGTGGCCCTTTACGTAGGCGTTCTCCCTCTCCTTGGGAGTGAGATCCGGGTACAGGTCCTCAAGCTCCTGGGTGGTGATGAAGGACACTTCGGGATCGATCTCGCATCCCAGCTTCGGAAATTCCGCCCTTATGGCGTCGTTGGTCTTCTTTATGGCCCCGACGATCTTCTTCACGGTCTCCATAAGGAAACCGGTGTTCCTTTCTGATCTGTCGATTATGAGCTCCCAGTCCCACTGGTCCACGTATATCGAATGAAGGTTGTCCAGCTCCTCGTCTCGCCTTATGGCGTTCATGTCGGTGAATATGCCGTTCCCGTGGTAGAAGTCGTATCGCTTCAGGGCCAGTCTCTTCCACTTTGCCAGGGAGTGCACCACCTGGGCGTCCTCGCCCACCGCCGGTATGTCGAAGCTCACGGGCCGCTCCACGCCGTTCAGGTTGTCGTTGAGCCCGGAGCTCTCCTTCACGAACAGGGGGGCGGATACCCTCTTTAGGTTCAGGGCGGAGGTCAGGTTGTCCTGGAACTGCTTCTTTATATGGTCTATGGCCCGCTGGGTCTCGTATACGGACAGCTTCGGCCTGTAGCCTTCGGGAACTATGGTCATGTTGTAAAACTCCACAAATGCATAAATATGAATTTTTCTGTATTATACCAACCGCAGATAACCTTGTCAATGACGAAAACAACAAATATAGTGCCGTGCAGACCCTTCAAATACTATATATAGTCGGGTCCGCCGGGCCCGGGCGGATGCCCCGGGAAAGGGCGGTTTTCCGCGGTTTTGTGTAAATTGACAAATGTCGAAAAAAGTATTGAAAAACCGTTAACGGAATAGTATAATGCTAGATACGTCGTATTGTGTTATGCAATAAACTATATTACATATATTCCACCGGAGCAAAAGTCAATGGAAAAGACTGGACAGATCAAGCTCCCCGACAGCGAGCTTGAGATCATGCAGGCTATCTGGGCCCTGAATGAGGCGGGAGAGAGGTTCGTGAGCGCCCAGCTCATAATGAACCGCTACCCCGAGATATCAAGGCTCAAGATGTCGACCGTTCTGACCCTTATAACAAGGCTTCAGACGAAGGGATTCATCACCACGGCGAGACTGGGGAGGGCGAACTGCTACACCCCGACGGTCTCCCTGGAGGACTACAGAAAATTTGTCACTGAGGACTTCCTCACCAAGGTGTTCTGCGGGGACAGGGAAGCCCTGAAGGAACTTCTGGGCTGATCCGTACCGCACGGAGTTTCACTGAAGGGAGGTGCCTCACATGACAAGACATGAACAGAAATCGAATAACGGCACCGGCTTCTTCCGGCGCCTCGTGCAGAACAGCGTCATCCTGTCACTTTTCGACAGATTCACGGACTGGCTCCGTCATCTGGTGAAGGACGGGCTTTTCGGCTTCCTGTTCTCGGGGTTCAGGGATGACGGCCAGACCGCAAAAAGACAGCCTAGAGGAAAGATCGGCACATGGTTCGCGAAGTTCAGGACCGCGCTCTGCAAAAGGATCGAGACCAGTATGGTCATAAACGCGGTGACCTCGTTCTTCGAGAGCCTTCTTTACTGCAAGCTCAAAACTTTCGCCATGTTCCTCACTTCCTTCGGCGGATATTCGGCAGTGTTCATGATCATAACCAGCCTCAGGAACGGCACGATCTCCCAGCTTTTCAGCGACTTCAGCTTCATCGTATGCATAGCCGTCATGGTCATCTCGGTGCCCCTGGCCTTCTCGGGAAAGACCCTGGCCACGTCCCTTGCCACCACGTACACAGGCGGGATCATACTGAAGATCACGGGATATGACGAGGAGAACCTCCTGAAGAGCGGCCGTGTCGCCGGAAAGTCCCTCGTCGCCATGATCCTGGGCCTGCTGTGCGCCCTGGCGACACTCAAATTCTCCCCGGTCTACGTGCTGGGCGCCCTGGCGGTGCTGGTCTACGCGTACCTGGTGCTCGTAAGACCCGAGATCGGGATCCTTTCACTGTTCGTATTCATGCCCTGGCTCCCCACAATGGTGCTGGCCGGGCTCCTCATATACACCTTCCTCTGCTACCTCATCAAGCTTCTGAGGGGCAAGAGGGTATTCAGATTCGACAAGATCGACGTGGCCGTCGCAGCCTTTCTGGTCATGACGGTGTTCGGAGGGCTCATATCCCTCTCGTCCGAGTCACTGAAGCCGGCGCTGCTTATGGCCGCGCTGCTGCTCTCGTATTTCCTGGCCGCCCATCTCTCGAAGCGCGAGTGGATGGTGAAATGCGGCACGGGAGCCGTGCTCTCGGCCACGGTCAATTCCATATACGGCATCATCGCCAACTACCTGGGCATAGGCTATTCGTCCAAGGCCTGGATAGACAGCGAGATGTTCGACAACATATCCGGCAGGGCGGTATCGACCCTTGAGAACCCCAACATGCTGGGTGAGTACCTTATCCTCATTATACCCGTTGCCCTCGTGATGATCCTGGGCCGCGGAGAGGGCATGAGAAGGCTCTACGCCTTCATCTGCGCGGCCGTGATGACCGCTTGCCTGGTCCTGACCTGGAGCCGCGGCGCCTGGGTGGCGCTGCTGGCCGCCGTGGTGATCCTGCTGCTGATATGGCACAGGAGATCCGTGTGGCTCATCATCGCCGGGATCTTCTCGATACCCCTGGCCATGACTTTTCTGCCCTCGTCTATCGTTTCCCGGTTCACGAGCATCGGGAACATGGCGGACTCCTCCACCTCCTACAGGGTCTATACCTGGCAGGCCGCGGTGAAGATGATAAAGGCGAACCTTTTCTCCGGCATAGGCATCGGGGAGGCGTCCTGGAGAAGGATGTACCCCCTGTACTCATACATGGGCGTGGAGGCCGCGCCCCATTCCCACAACCTGTTCTTCCAGATCACCCTTGAGATGGGCATATTCGCCCTGATCATATTCCTCGTCGTGCTCTTCCTCATGATGGCTTCGTCCTTCACGACCATGAGGAACCTTTCAAGCGATTCAGTGAGCCTGAACGGATACCTCTACAGCCCGTCATACGCGAAGCACGGCAGCGAGAGCGACATGATGAAGAACACCAAGACCCAGATCAAGCTCTCGATCGCAGGCCCGCTGTGCGGCGTCATCGCGGTGCTGATCCAGGGGCTGACCGATTATTCATGGTACAACTACAGGCTGTATCTCATGTTCTGGCTCATGGTAGGGCTCACGGTGGCATACGCCAGGTCAGGCCGGGAGATGATCCGGACGTACGAGTCCGCGAGAGCTCCGGTACCGGACGTGAAGGCGGCGGAGGTCCCGGCGTCCTAGAGACCGGGGCGGTATCCAGAACAGAAATTTGACAGTCCGGGGATGATCACATCCCTTGCGGAGGAGTTATGAAGAGAAAGTTCCGTTTCAACATAGTAGACGTGCTCATAATACTGCTCGTAGTGGCGGCCGTCGCGGTGGCTGCGAAGTTCCTCATTGACAGGAGCTCCGGATCCATAGGCGGAGACAGCAAGACCGTAATCACCTACGTGGTGGAGTTCAACAACGTGGAAGAGAGGTTCGCCGATTCCGTGAAGGCCGGGGATTCCGTCCAGTACGACGTGAAGAAGGTGGATTTCGGCACGGTGGTCGGGGTCCAGGCGTCGCCCTACCAGGTCATAACGTTCAATTATGACGAACAGACGGAGGTGGTCACTACCGTCGAAGGCAAGATCACCCTCACCGTTACGATGGAGGCCGAGGTGACGGAGTCCGACCGGGGCTTCGAGAGGAACGGGTCCGACATCAGGGTCGGCCAGGCCTACAGCCTTAACTTCCCGAATTTCGCCTCAACGGGATATTGCGTCAAAGTCACAGAGCAGTGAGCTCTCCGGAGATATATTTCTATGACACAGGTTATTTTGATGATCGTCTCTTTCGTGTGCGCGGCACTGGTCGCGTACGCGCTCACCCCGGCAGTCAGGGTCCTGGCCTTCAAGCTGGGAGCCGTGGACGTGCCGCTTGACAAGAGAAGGGTGCACAAGAAGCCCGTCCCCAGGATCGGAGGTCTGGCCATATACGTGAGCTTCCTCGCGGCGTCGGCCATATTCTGCGACATCGACAGGGTCCTCGTCACCATCTGGATAGGCGGCTTCGTCCTTGTGGTGCTGGGGGTGCTTGACGACATATTCAGGCTCAACGCCTTCCTGAAGCTGGGCGTGCAGGTGGCCGTGGCGGTGTTCGCCGTGCTGAACGGTTCCGTCATCGAGCATGTGTACATCAACGACGGCTTCGTTTCCCTGGGCGTTTTCGGCATCATACTCTCGGTCCTCTGGATAGCGGGACTGACCAATGCCATAAACTTCATAGACGGCCTCGACGGCCTGGCCTGCGGCGTTTCCGCCATAGCCACGGCCTCCATGCTGGCGGTGGTGCTGCTGAACGGCGACTATGTCAGCGCCGGCTTCTGCCTCATCATGCTGGGCTCGTGCCTCGGGTTCCTGCCCTTCAACAAGAACCCCGCCAAGATATTCATGGGTGACACGGGAGCCATGTTCCTGGGCTTCGCCATGGCCATAATGTCAATAAACGGCACCTTCAAGCTGCACACGCTGCTTTCCTTCATAGTGCCGATCCTCATATTCGCCATCCCGATCTTCGACGGGCTTTTCTCCATAATCCGGAGACTGGTCCACGGAAAGAGCCCATTCGCCCCGGACCGGGGACATATCCATCACAGGCTCATCGACATGGGGTTCACCCAGAAGGAGACCGTGAAGATCCTCTATTCCGTATGCGGCATCATGGGACTGGTGGCCGTGTGCTTCACGGACATCATACCAGAGTCCTCGAGACTCATCCGCACCATCGCCGTGATGCTCATCGCGGTGTTCATATTCATCATAAACTACATCATACTGAAGAGCCCCTACGGCAGGAAGCACTCCGGCATATCCGACGAGGAGATGACCACGGAGGAGTACCTGAAGGAGCTTGACGAGAAGCATGCAGAAAAGATAAAGGAACACAACACCGAACACTCGGATGCCGGAGACGGTCCGGAGACGCCTGACGGGGGAGCGGAGGAAAAGTGACGGAAAAGGATACCGGGAGCCTGAAAACGGGCGCGCTGAACGGCGCGAAAGCGAAGACCCCGGTCTACATCATCGTGATCTGGGCCGTGCTCGGCCTTGCCGTGCTGGCGTCCTTCGTCGCCATGATATACTTCGGAGTGAAGACCGTGGCGGGGGGAGGCAGGGGATCCGGCGAACAGGATACCAGGGAATACACGGTGCCGGAGATCCTTCCGAGGGAGGACACCCCAGACGACCTGATCTACGTGGATCCGGACGGCACGGACCTGATCCGGCTCATAGACGTACGCACTGTCTATTCCGCTGAGCTCACCTGCGCCAACCTGGCCGACGGCAGGCTCAACTACGACATATACTGGCTCGAGAGGAAGGGATCCGTCCTCAGGGCGGAGATCCCCTCGAAAACGGTGGAGTTCGACGGCTCGATCCTTTACGTGAAGACCGAACTTTACTCATACACGGTGCCGGCGGAGGAGAAGGATTTCTATCTCGAGCTCGGGACCGCGTCCCTGGACGAGGTCCTTCAGCTGGCGAGGGAGCCGGGCTCCGACATCCAGCTGTCCATGAACGACAAGATCATAGTCGTCACATCGACGGACAGTGAACACGGCATAAGCCACTACTACGAGATCTCCCTGGAATACGGGCTCGTGACCTATGAGATCCATTATATCGGAGATACGGTCTACAGGCTCAACAGGATACAGAACATAGACGTTTTCCCGGACTGAGCGGGGAAATACCTGGAGGGAACAATGAACGAACAGAAACAGAAGAGGAAACTGGGCGCCCTTGACGTATTCATCATAGTCATAGCGGTGGCCCTCGTGGCGGGCATAGGCATCAGGTTCTTCCTGACCCGCAATTCCAACGTGGGCGAGAAGGTGGAGCTCGAGGAGTATATCGTGACCTTCAAGGTCATGGACATCCGTGACTCCTCCGCCCAGAACTATTTCACGCCGGGCATAAATTTCTACGTGGACCAGGACGACTCGTTCTTCGGCACCCTGCAGGAAGGACTCACCGTTACCGACGCCAAGAAGTACTACTATCTTGACAGCGGCGAGGTGGTATCGGCCCTCAACAACGCCACCGGCGACCTTTACCGGGTGGACGTGGAAGGCAGCCTGAAGGTGACGGGAGTCATCGACCAGTACGGGAAGTTCCTCCTTAACGGAAACACATACATAGCCGAGAACAGGGAAGTGAAAGTGTACAACAAGTACCTTTCTGTGGTCCTGCTCATAACATCGGTCTCGAAAGTCTGATCCCCTGCTTCCGCAGGTCATCGGACATCACACTGCCGGGTGCTGCGATCATCCTGCTGAAAATGCGGTCGCCGTGCCCTTATTTCTTTTCAGATCATACAGGAGGTGATCAGCTGTGAACGTTCTGACTACAGACCGCCTGTCAAAGTCCTACAAGGGAAATTTCGCGGTCAGGGACGTATGCATGAACATCGAGAAGGGCGACATATACGGCTTCGTGGGCGAGAACGGGGCGGGGAAGACCACCCTGATCCGTCTCATCACCGGCCTGGCGGCCCCCACGTCGGGATCCTACTCTCTCTTCGGGGTGAGGAGCGATTCGAAGGACATATGCTCCGTGAGAAAACGCACCGGTGCCATCGTGGAGAGCGTGACCATGAGCCGCAGCATGACGGCCCTCCAGAACCTCAGGATGCAGTGCGACATCACGGGGGTACGCAGGACCGACGAGGAGCTCAGGGAGCTGATCACGCGCGTGGGCCTCGATTACGGTTCCATCGCGAAGAAAAAGGCCGGGCACTTCTCCCTCGGCATGCGCCAGCGCCTGGGCATCGCCATGGTCATGGTGTCCGACGCGGAGTTCGTCATCCTGGACGAGCCCATGAACGGGCTGGACCCCCAGGGCTTCATAGAGGTCCGGGAGACCATAATGAGGCTGAACGGTGAGGGGGTCACCTTCCTGATCTCCAGCCACATACTGTCGGAGCTCGAGAAGATCTGCAACAGGATAGGGGTCATCTCCCACGGTGAGCTTCTTGAGGAGATAAGCATAGCGGACCTGCACAAAAACGCCCGCAGGCGCATAGTCATAGGCGTCCCGGACGCGGAGAGGACCTTGAACGCCCTGGCCGCCGGCGGAGGCTTCCCCGAGATGACCGTATCGGAGGGGAAGGTCACGTTGTTCGGCGACGCGGACATCAACCTTGTGATGAGGATACTGGTGGAGAACGGCATAGAGGTCAGCTCGGTCAGCACCCTTGAGGAGACCATAGAGGACCACTATATCCGCCTGCTGGGGAAAGCGAGGCTGTCATGATGAAAAACCTTCTCAGAGCGGACATCTACCGCGTCATGAAGAGCAAGCTGACCCTCGTGGCCCTGATACTGGCCCTGGCGTTCCCGGTGCTCATAGTGCTGCTGTACGCGGGCCTGGGTGCCATCATGGACCTGGATCCCGAGATCGCGGGTACGGTCACCCTGTTCAACGCCAACAGCATAATAGGCTCGGCCTATTCCATGACAAACAATCTGGGCCTCGTGGTCCCGGCCTTTGCGGGGATCCTGGTGTGCCTGGACTACACTAACGGGACCCTGAGGAACAAGATCATCGCGGGGAACCGCAGGACCGCGGTCTACATGTCACATCTCACCGTATCCGTGCTGTTCTCGGTGGTCATCATCACCATATACGCGGCGGTGACGGCCGGTCTCGCCCTCATATTCTTCCCCTTCGACGGGGCGGATTCCCCGGACCTCTGGAAGGAGATACTGTTCTTCGTCCTGAACGGCACCATGGGATTCGTGTTCATCGCCACGGTATCCACGTTCCTGGCCATGGTCACGAGGAGCGTCGCCCCGACGCTGATCTTCACCATAGTGATCGCCCTGGTGCTCCTGGCCGTGAACACGGTGCTTGCGCTGGCGGACTATCATTCGTTCAGGTACGCCGCATACCTGATCCCGAACTTCACGGCGAATTTCTTCAACCTGAACTCCATGAGCGCCCTTGGCATAATGGGCCAGGCAGCGGAGGAGTCCAGGGGGCTGATGTTCGCGGAGGGCATGCTCTCCTATCTGTTCTTCGGCGCGGTCAACACCGCGGCGGGGATAGTGATATTTAACAAGAGGGATATAAAGTAGGAAAATAACAGGTAACGAAAACGAAAAAGGTCCCTGTCATCTGTGAGGGTATCACAGACGGCAGGGGCCTTTCTGAATTCCCGGATGCTGAACGGTTCAGTCTTCGGGAACGTAAATGTGTTCGGTACCGTCACCGGTGACGATCCTGACGCTTATGATGCTTCCCACGTCCACAAGACGGTTGAAGGCGAAGTGGAAGACGTCATCATCCAACGTGCCTTCTCCGAATGAGGAGTGGTCCGGATCACAGACTATGTATTCCGTCCCGTCGGTGAAAGTTATGACGAAGGTCTTCATATACCCGGCTTTTTCCAGAGTGAGCTTCGCGCCCAGCGGCGAGATGCTGATTTCCCCGTCTTCCGAGAGAAACCGTTCTGCAGGGACCCGGTCATCTGCCGGGATCCGGATCCTCACCTCTTCGCGGAGCTCATCGTATGAGTAGTCTGTGGCTCCGGGATCGGTATGCTCCGCGGCCAGCTTCTGCATGAGAGGAGTCGGCGCCCGGAAGTAGTATTCGATATCGTCCGTTTCCTGTTCCGGAGTCATGGGGCACACATAGTATACTATGCGGTAATCGCTGCCGTCAGAGTCGCCTTTTGCGACATATCCCTTGCTGCCGGGGAAACTGATCCCCGTTTCTTCGCCCCCGGCATAGTCAAAGCCGTCATCCTCCACCGCGAAGTTCATGTAATTGGCTTGGAACCATTCTTCGTTGTATTTGGTGTGTCCATCAGGGTGGGAGATCAGAACGCTCACGGTCCCTATCCCGTTCTCGTCGAACACGCACTCTTCCACAATGACTGTGAACTCTCCGGCTTTCACTGTCTCACCCACTGTAGCTACATGAGAACCGATCAGTTGTTCCGCGAGCTCACGGTCCACATCGACCCGCTCGACAGCGGGCTCGGTGACGGTCTTGACCAGGTTACCATCCCTGTCCAGCAGATCTCTCGGCCCGCCTGGATATCCCTCTACGCCTGTTCCGAAGGCGTTGTTGTAGAATGCCGAGTGGATAAGTCCGTACGCCGCAGCCGACACTGTGAGCACAGCCGCCACCGCCACAGCGATGATGACCGACTTTCTGTACTTCACTGGTCTGTTCCGCGTTTCATTGGTATCTTTTTCGCTTATCTTCATTTCAACCTCCCGAAGAACTCCTTCGGGAGCGTGTATCTTTGAGAATGCCTTTCCTATCCTGTTTTCTTTCATAAACCCTCCCCGAGCAGTTCTTTCAGCTTCTCCTTTGCTCTTTTTAGTCTTGTTCCGACCGTGCCCTGAGGAATTTTCACGATCCTTGCGATCTCGGATATCTTCATACCCTGGTAGTAGTGCAGCACTGTCACCTCACGCAGCCTGTCGTCCAGCGACATGACCGCCTCCAGCACCTCGCGGGCCTCAAGGTCATCCTCGGCGACGAGCTCGGCGCAATCGTCGAGAGACGGCATGATGCGGCGTCCGCGCAGAGCCTTTTTGCACTCGTTAGACGTGACGCGGACGAGCCAGAACCGAACATGGTCATCACTTTCGAAGGGCTTCTTTGCCGTGTACAGCTTGATGAGCACTTCCTGCGTGATGTCCTCGGCGTCATGGAGTGACCGCAGATAAGACAGGGCCAGACGGTATATCATATCCTGATACCGGACCGCCAGCCGCGTGAATTCTTCCTTTGCAAGCATGGTCATTTCCTCGAAAACGTTTTCACCTGTAATATCCATGGGGAGAGTGTTTTTTTCATCAGTACTGAGTTTTTTCTGAAAATTTCAGGGATTTTTTTACGATATGTCACGAAAAGGCCGCAGCAGTCTCTTCCTGCAGCAGCCTTCTTCTTTTCTGAAATATATGGTTCACGGGATATCGATGCTAGTGCGGGGCAGCATCAGCATGAAGCCGATGCCTTTCTTTTCCAGATATTCCGACAGTTCGAACATCACCTTTCCGGTGTCCTCCCGAAGCTTCGGCATCCCCTTCGCGGGCTTTGTGAGAGGCCTCATGAAGTAGTCCCAGTGGACCGGTATCACAAGGGAAGGTCCGACCTTTTCCACGGTCTCGGCGAAGAACTTCTCCTTCATGGCCGCGTCAGCCGCTCCGAACCCGGCCGTTCCCAGGAACAGTACGTCTGCCCTGATGCCGTCAAGCTGGCCTTCGATATAGTTGAAGCTGGGGCGGATGAGGTATCTACTGTCACCGTGCTCCACGAGAAAATCGTAGGATCCGCCTTCCGTATATTCCGCTGCTCTTGCGGGCTGGACGAGGGGCTTTTCTATGTCCTTTCCCAGATCCTTCGGCTGGATGAATGTGAGCTTCGAGTGGACGGATCTTATGACTGTGATCCTGAAATCCCCTGCGGCATATGTCTTCCCGTGCTCAAAGCGTACCAGACGGTCCCCGGGAACGCCGCCGCCTTTCCCCACGTTGACCGTGGAGGAGCTTCCGTAGATGACGGCCCCGGTCCTGTTCGCGACGAAGGGTGCGTCCATGACGTGGTCATAGTGGGAATGGGACACGAATACGGCCCTGAGGCGGTCTATCTTATGGAGGGATATGAGGCTGTCGATGAGCTCTTCATACGTGCTGAGCCGGCCGAACTTCCATTTCAGGAAGGAAGGCCTTGTGAAGTGGGCGTCGAAGAGCACCTGGTCCCGGCCGTCGTCGAACAGCAGGGTAGTCGTGCCGAAAGAAGTGACTTTCAAGGGATGATCTCCTTATGCTTTTCTGCTTTTTCTGTTTCCGAACAGCCTGTACAGCAGCGCTGACACCAGGACCGAAAGGATTATGACGGCGGCGGGAAGTATCCAGTCCCTGATCCATACCGGGGCGCCTGATGCAGTCAGGATGTCTTTCAGCAGGACTCCGATCAGATAGTGGGAAAGATAGATATACAGCGAATACCTATCGCCGACGGTCCCCAGCACAGGAACTGCCTTCCTGCCTGGCACCGTTATGCACAGTATGAACACCTCTGCGGCGCACCAGACCTTGAATATCTGGGAAACGTCAAGGGCGAACACCCGGACGTTCACCGTGACGAACATCAGGACTGCGGACATTACGCAGAACGGCACTGTGAGATGAAGCGGGATCTTCGTGAAGCTTTCCTTCCTGTACGCCATGTAATGGCCGAGGAGCATGAGGGGAATGCCTCCCACAAGGAAGTTCCCGCTCATGTGCCAGTCAGCACCGAAGGAGTTGGTGTATGTCTCCATGCCTATCCGCAGAAGCAGCAGGAGAGGCAGGACTATGTACGAATATTTTGATATCTTCAGTCTGTGGAGCACGAACAGGATCAGGTAGGAGTACAGCAGGGCTGGCATGAACCACAGCGGATCCCCGTGTATGAACTCGAAGTCCCCGAGGATCACCATCCTTGGTATGAGCCAGGGATCCCGGAAATGCCCGAGCCATTCGGTAAAAGTCCCGAGGATCAGCTGCTCTGCCACCGTGAAAACGAGGTATACCGCCACTGCCGCGAGGGTTATGAGCAGGTTCCTTCTGAACCTTTTCATCAGTTTGCTGCAGGCCGCGGCATCGTCCGGGTCGTATGCGAAATACCCGCTTATTATGAAGAAGAAGGCGACCCCGCAGACTCCCACGGAGCAGAGTATGCGGCCCATGACGCCCGGGAACTGGAAGTGCACCAGTACCACCCCTATGGCGGCTATGGCCTTGTAAAGGTCCAGCGTGAAGTTCCTTCTGCTTTCGGGATTTTCCATCTCTCTCTCTCCAAAAGACTGTTCGTGAATCAGAATGCGTATATGGTCTGTGAGAAATCGGTCTCGAGAAAGCTCTCCATGGCTTTCCTGAACCCGGGATCTATCCCGGACAGCCGTCCCATGCCCAGCACCGGCGGGTCGATGTATCTCTTCTTTGCCGTGATGACTCTTCCGGAGCCGAACACCGGCACGTCCGTCAGGGTGCTGAGGCATCTGTATCTTTTCCACAGATCCCGGGTGCCGGGATCCGACATGAGCTTTCCTATGACCACGGTCTCCGTCGTATATAGATCCCTGAGTTCAAGAACTCCGCTCTCCATGGCGGATGCTATGACTTCAGACAGCCGCTGCATGGAATACCTGTCCTCCTCACGGACATAAATGGCCGAGCATTTCAGGGCCCCGAGACCGAAGGCGAGGGCGGCTTCCGGACTTCTGAAGAACAGGCCGGGGGCGCCGCCGTTTTCCGATACCGTGATGTCTTCAAAGATGCGCCGCACTTCGGCGGGCTCCATGAAGCCGAAGTTGATGAGGTTGCTCAGGGTGTATTCCAGCCGGTCCGCGGACAGCCCCGGGGGATCGTTGTCCGCCACCGGGTACATGTGGTAGTCGCATACGAGATCCGGGTCCGTGCCCCATTTCTTGAGATGATCCATGATGGCCCTTGACGACTTTATGACCTGCTCTGTGGCAAGTTCCGTGCTCTCCTGCCTCTCGTAGTCCCCGTTGAGGAAATCGATGGTATGGGAGAAAACAGGGGTGGATATGTCGTGGAACAGGGCAGCCGTGGCCTGGACCGGGTCTTTTGTGAACCTGTATGTGATGAGGGCGCAGCCCAGGCTGTGCTCGTACCTGCTGTATTTGTCCAGATGCCTGAAGATGGGAAAGCCGGTATACTCGCATCCGCAGTGCATACCGACGTCGTCCAGCCGGGTCAGTTCGGGGACTTCAAGGAGTCCCGACAGCTGCTCCGGCAGGGCGTTTATCGGATAATAGAATAGGTCTTTCAAAACGATGCTTCCTTTTTGCCGGGATATGTCTTCCCCTTATCTTCCGAAGGCGAATTCGAGAAATTTTTTTAGGGCCTTGTCGCCGAAGGTCCAGTCGTGTTCGCCTTCCGATTCCCAGTAAGTGTATCCGAAGGGATCCCCTTCGAAGGACTCGAAGAACTCCTTCGATTCCCTGGCGTAGGGCAGCATCAGCGTGTCTTCAGTCCCCACGGCGTGGAAGATGCGGGGAGCGGGCCCGCCGGACTGTGCGACACGTCTCGCGTTGCCCATGATGTCCTCTTCCGATCCCTCGATCTTGCGGCGGTCGTATCTCATGTATGCGTACCTGTCCTTCACGGGATCCAGGTTTTCCGTCTCAAGGGGCGGGAGCCTGAAGGTTATGGCTCCCGAGATGCAGCCGCAGGCCCCGTACCTGTCAGGGTTGGCCAGGGCTATCTTTACGGAGGCGTTGGCGCCCATGGAGCATCCGGCTATGAAGCAGTTCTGCCTTTCCGGCGCGAAGCCGAATACGGAGTACATTATCGAGGGGAGCTCCTCCGCCACGTAGGAGTAGTAACCGAAACCGTGGGCCATGTTCGAGAAATCCGAGAGCTCGCCGCCGGGCATGACCACCGCCAGCCCGTATTCATCGGCATAGGACTCCACGACAGAGTATCTCATGGCTGTGGTCTCGTCTCCTCCGGCTCCGTGGAGCAGGTACAGCACCGGCACGTTCTTGCGCTCCTCCGGCGTCTCGTATATCCTCTGGGGGATTATGAGCTCGGCGCCGCCCGCGCGGCCTATGGAATTGAGATAGAAATGAAAATGAATCTGTGCCATCGCGCTTTCCTCCTCAGTTGCTTCCCGTAAGGAGCTTTTCCCTGTACCGGGCGGCGAATTCAAGCATCGCCCAAAGCCTCTGCTCCCAGAACACCCATCCGTGGGCTCCCGGGGTCTCGTCGTACTGGAAGTCGTACCCGAGATCCGTGAGATGCCTGCTCATCTTCCTGTTGTACTCGATGAGGAAGTCCTCGGTGCCGCACCAGGCGTACACCCCCGGCTTCGGCCTGTCTTCCTTCGAAAGCTTCTCGGCCAGCCAGAACAGATCGTCCGGACCGCCGTCCAGCTTGCTCATGTCACCGAATATGTCGGTGCAGTATGTCATGTTCTTCAGGTTGGGCAGCCACTTCGGGTCGAAGGCCGCCGACAGGCACATGGCGCAGCCGAAGGTCTCGGGGTATGTCAGGGCCATCTTCAGAGCCCCGTATCCGCCCATGGAGTTCCCGGCCACGAAGGTATCCTCGCGTCTCTTCGACATGGCGGGGAACATGGATCTCATTATCTCCGGAAGCTCCTCGCCTATGAACCTGCAGTAGTCGAAGCCCATCTTCATGTCCGTGTACCAGCCGAGATAGGTGGTGGGCATCACCACGGCGAGCCCCCTGTTCTCTGCGTGGGTCTCGATGGTGGTCCTCCTGATCCAGGTGGTGTGGTCGTCGGTCATGCCGTGGAGCAGGTACATGACGGGATATGTCTCGGCCACCTCGCCCTCGTAGATCCCTATGCATCCCTTGGTCCTCTGGGGCAGGAGCACGTTGACGCTCATCTGCATGTTCAGGACATTGGAATGGATGTTAACTTCCGCGAATATCATATGGGTTGTCCTCCGTTTCCGGTCGTGTATTTCGAGAGATATTTTAGCATAACGGAGGGGGAATGTAAACACGGGAAGGGATCACGGGATAGGATCCCGTGAAGGGTTTCCGGAAAGTGTAAATATTTTGTAAATTCTGCGTACCTGTTTGACTTTTATATACGCGTTATGATATAATCCCTGCGTATGCGCTCGGACGGCGTCCGGGGGCATAAAATACACAAAATTCAGGTATATTTTTCCGTTGAAACCGCTCGGTGCCAAATACGGGGCAGTGATAAAGACTGCTCTAATGGGCGGAAGGAAAAGGCCCGTGAAAGAGCCTTGACGGCCGTTTGGCAGATCTTCCGTGGAAAACCCGGCTGCGGTCTCCGTAATATACCGGATGAAACCGAAAGGGGACATTGATATGTCTATCGTAACCATTAAGCAGCTGCTCGAAGCAGGCGTCCATTTCGGACACCACACCAGACGCTGGAACCCCAAGATGGCTGAGTACATCTTCACAGAGAGAAACGGCGTCTACATCATCGACCTCCAGAAGACGATCAAGAAGTTCGAAGAGGCCTACATGTTCGTCCGCCAGACAGTGGAAGAGGGCGGAACGATCCTTTTCGTCGGAACGAAGAAACAGGCTTCCGACGCCATCAGGGAAGAAGCTGAACGCTGCGGCATGTACTATGTCAACGTCAGATGGCTCGGCGGCATGCTGACCAACTACAAGACCATCAGGACATCCATCGAGAGACTCCGTTCGCTCGAGAAGATGCAGGAAGACGGGACCTTCGACATGCTTCCCAAGAAGGAAGTCGCAGCTCTCCAGAAAGAGATCTTCAATCTCGAAAAGAACCTCGGCGGAATCAAGAACATGAAGAAACTCCCCGCTGCAGTGTACATCGTCGACCCCAAGAAGGAACACAACGCGGTTCTCGAATGCAAGAAGCTCGGCATTCCGGTAGTCGCCATAGTTGATACCAACTGCGACCCGGACGACGCTGACTACATCATCCCCGGCAACGACGACGCGATCCGCGGGATCAGGCTCATCACCGGCGCCATCGCCGATGCCGTCATCGAGGCCAACCAGGGCGAACAGCTCGCAGAGGAAGCTCCCGCCGACAAGGACGGGGAGACCGAAGAGGAACAGGCATAAA
Organism: uncultured Ruminococcus sp.; assembly: GCA_902783755.1. Lineage (GTDB taxonomy): Bacteria > Bacillota > Clostridia > Oscillospirales > CAG-272 > UMGS1696. The sequence goes on from CACZSC010000224.1 coordinate 16,653, forward strand.
CCGGATTTCTGAACAAAAGAGAAGGAGATAAATACAATGGCTGCTATTACCGCAAAAATGGTAAATGAACTGAGAACCAAGACAGGCGCCGGCATGATGGACTGCAAGAAGGCACTTGTCGAGACTGACGGTAACTTTGATGAAGCGATAAAGGTCCTTCGCGAGAAGGGACTCAGCAAGGCCGACAAGAAGGCCGGCAGGATAGCCGCTGAAGGCGTCGTGGACGTTCTCACAGAGGGCAGGACCACAGCCATCATCGAAGTGAATGCCGAGACCGACTTCGTTGCGAAGAACGAGACGTTCAAGACTTTCGTCCGCAACATCCTCAAGATCATAGTCGAGAACAAGCCCGCTACAGTCGAAGAACTCAAGACGCTCCGTTTCAACGACGATTTTGAAACAGTTGAAGCCAAACTGAAAGACATGATCTTCACCATCGGTGAGAATATGAACATCCGCCGTTTCGTCATAGTCGACGGCATCACCTCCACCTACATCCACGGCGGCGGAGTCGCCGGCGTCATCGTGAAGTTCGATGTTGACGAAGAGACCGCCTCCAAGGAAGGATTCGCAGAGGCCGCAAAGAACATCTGCCTCCAGATCGCCGCAGGTACTCCTCCGACGTACGTGAAGAGAGATGAAGTGCCCGAATCCGTGCTGGCGGAAGAAAAAGAGATCCTCGTTGCCCAGATCAAGAACGACGAGCGCAACGCCACAAAGCCCGATGCCATCATCGCGAAGATGGTCGAGGGAAGGATCGGCAAGTTCTATGAGAGAGCATGCCTGGTGGAACAGCCCTACGTCAAGGACGACAGCCTCACGGTTGGCAAGTACCTTGAGCAGGTGTCCAAGGAACTCGGCGGAAAAGTCGCGGTCGACAGCTTCGTCCTCTACGAGAGAGGCGAAGGCCTTGAGAAGCGTGAAGACGACTTCGCAGGCGAGATCGCAAAGCTCACAGGCAAGGCATAAGACCGGTTTACGGTGTCGGAAGATCCTGTCAGAAAACGGCAGGATCTTTTTGCGTCCCGGCCCGCCGGAGAGTGTGCATGAGTATATATTTATTGTGGAAGAGACTTTGAAAATTTGAGCGTCAAAGGTATTTACAAACCCGGCGAAATAGGGTACAATAGTTAGCTGAAAAAAGATGTCCCGGAGGCATTTATGGCAAGATATAAGAGAATACTTCTGAAACTGTCCGGAGAGGCCATCGCAAAGAAGAACCCCGACGGATCCGTCGGCGAGATCTTCGACGAGCATATCATAAGCGGGATCACGGACGCGGTGGCGGAACTGATCCGCAAAGGCACCCAGGTGGCGATAGTCATAGGCGCCGGAAACATCTGGCGCGGAGCCTACGGAAAGGGACTGAAGAGGGCCAGGGCTGACCAGATGGGCATGCTCGGCACCATGATCAACTGTCTCAGACTTGAAGACGCCTTCGAGAAGAGCGGCATCGAGGCCAGGGTCATGTCTCCCATCGCCATGAACAGCTTCGCGGAGCCCTACGATTTCAGGAAGGCTGCGGAGAGACTCGACAGTGGCGGCGTGGTCATATTCGGATGCGGCACCGGGATGCCATTCGTGACCACCGACACCACGGTGGTGGTGAGAGCGGCCGAGATCGACGCAGACATCATCATGATGGCGAAGAACATCGACGGCGTGTACGAAAAGGATCCGAGAGGACCGGACGGGAAAATCGACCCCTCGGTCAAGAGGTTCAGGGTGATCTCGTACGACGAGTGCCTGAAGCGGGACCTTAAGGCCACAGACACCTACGCCACTAGCCTGGCGAAGGACCGGAACATCGACATGTACATCTTCGCTCTCTCGGAGCCCGGGAACATAATCAGGGCAGCCGAAGGGCAGGAGATAGGGACCCTCGTCACATGCGCTGACGTCGAACCCTCTGTATACTGAGTTTACATAGACCACAAGCAACCGGAAAACAACAGGAAAGGATGGCAATATAGAATGAAACTTGAGACAAGAGAATTTGAAGACAAAATGAAGAAGACCATTGAGATATACAAGGACGATCTGTCAGTCATCAGAGCAGGCAGAGCCTCCACATCCGTCATATCCAGAGTAATGGTCAGCTACTACGGAGTCGATACGCCCATCAACCAGATGGCTGAAGTGAAGGTCACCGACCCTAAGACACTTGCCATCCAACCCTGGGACGCTTCGACACTGAAGACTATCGAAAAGGCGATCCTCGCCTCCGACGTGGGCATCACACCCATGAACGACGGCAAGATCATCCGCCTGGTGTTCCCCCAGATCACCGAGGAACGCCGCAAGGAGCTCTCGAAGAGCATCCAGAAGAAGGGCGAGGAAGCTAAGGTCGCCATCAGGAACATCAGACGCGACGCCAATGAAAAGAGCAAGCTGATGAAGAAGAACAGCGAGATGACCGAGGACGAGCAGAAGCTGTCCGACAAGGCCATCCAGGATCTCACCGACTCCTATATCAAGAAGGTCGACGAAGTGACCAGCGACAAGATCAAGGAGATCATGGAGATCTGACAGCACCCGAAAATCGTAAATATGGAGTTTTTAGCGCTCGGCCCCTGACCGGGCGCTGAAACATATAAGTGGAGAAAATGGCTTCTAGATCTGCGACCAAGAAAGATAAAACCGAAGAACTCAAAAAGCCCAGAGGAAAACTGGAACTGACCGCCCTGAACAAGGAGACGGGACTGACGGCCGAGCAGGTGAAGGAGCGTACCCTGAAGGGATACGCCAACACCCCCGTGGAATCACCCACCAAGACTGTCAAACAGATAATCCTCGGCAACATACTGACATACTTCAACCTGATCTTCGTGATCCTGGCGGTATGTCTTTTGGTCGTGGGCGCAATCAAGGACATCACCTTCATGATCATAGTGATCATAAACACCACGGTGGGCATAGTCCAGCAGCTGAACGCGAAGAAGACCCTCGACAAGCTGACCATCATAAGCGAGCCCAGGATCAGGGTCATCCGGGACGGTACCGAGTATTCCGTAGCCTCCGCAGACCTGGTCCAGGGGGATCTGGTCATATTCGAGCACGGCAGCCAGATCTGCGCCGACGCCCGGGTGTGCCAGGGCAGCGTCAGAGTGAACGAATCCCTCGTCACCGGCGAGTCCGACGAGATAGAGAAGGGACCAGGGGACACCCTGCTTTCAGGCAGCTTCATAGTTTCCGGACAGTGCTCGGCGATCCTTGAGAAGGTGGGGGACGAGTCCTTCGTCTCGCACCTGACCCTTGAGGCGAAGAAGGACCGCAAGAAAGCCAAGGGCATGATGTACTCCCTCGACAACCTGGTCAAGGTCATCGGCGTGGTGCTGATCCCCGTGGGAGTGCTGCTGTTCCTGAGACATCTCCTTACCCTGGGGATCGATCTGCAGACCAACGTCTCCAAGACCACGGCGGCCCTCATAGGCATGATCCCCGAGGGACTGTACCTGCTGGCGGACATCGCCCTTACGGTCAGCATCATAAAGCTGGCGAAGAAGAAGACCCTGGTCCATGACATGAAATGCATAGAGACCCTCGCGAGGGTCGACGTGCTGTGCGTGGACAAGACCGGCACCATAACCGAGGACAGGATGTCCGTAAAGGACTTCATCGTGATCGAGCCCTCCTACTGCAGCGAGCAGGCGGCGAGAAAGCTTATAGGGGACTTTGTCGGAAACATGGACACGGAGAACAACACCATGATGGCGCTGAAGGAGACCTTCTCCGTCACTGCCCCGAGAAAAGCCACCGAGACCGTGGCCTTCTCATCCGTGACCAAGTGCTCGAGCGCCTCCTTCTCCGACAACACCACCTTCATCCTTGGGGCCCCGGAGTTCGCTCTCGGGGAGATGTACCAGCAGTATTCGAAGGTGATCGAGAGATACGCGGCCGACGGGAACAGGGTGCTGGTGTTCTGCGAGCTGACGCCGGTGTTCAAGAAGCCCCTGGCCTTCATACTCCTGCAGAACAATATCCGTCCCGACGCGAAGAAGACCTTCGGGTACTTCACCGAGCAGGGAGTGGAGATAAAGGTCATATCGGGTGACAACCCGCTGACCGCGGCGGCGGCCGCAGCTCAGGCGGGCATACCGAATTCCGACAAGTCGGTCAATCTGGCCTTGGTGCCGGATGAAAAGTTCGAGGAGGCGGTCCTCACATATACGGTGTTCGGCCGCGTCACACCGGACCAGAAGCGGAGGATCCTCAGGATACTCAAGGAAAACGGCCATACGGTGGCAATGACGGGCGACGGCGTCAACGACGTCCTGGCCCTGAAGGAGGCGGACTGCAGCATAGCCATGGCATCGGGCAGCGAAGTGGCTTCCCAGATATCCCAGCTGGTGCTCCTGGATTCCAACTTCTCCTCCATGCCCCACATAGTATCCGAGGGAAGGAAGGTCATAAACAACATCCAGAGGTCGGCGTCCCTGTTCATAGTCAAGAACATATTCTCACTGTTCATGGCGCTGCTGGCCATCATAATCGCATTCGAATATCCCTTCGCGCCGAGGCAGATAACCCTGGTCAGCGCCCTTACCATAGGCCTGCCCGGATTCCTGCTGGCCCTTGAAAAGAACAACGAGCGCGTAAAGGGCAAATTCATAAAGAACATCATATTAAAGGCCCTGCCGGGCGGTCTGACGGACATAGTGGTCGTCAGCGCCGTGCTCATACTGGCGGAAGCCTTCAGCATCCCCATGGACATGGCGACCACCATGGCGACGCTGCTCATGTGCTTCGTGGGCATAGGCGTGGTCATAATGGTGTCGTGGCCCCTCACCTGGCGCCGCGGCATATTCATCGGCATCATAGTGGTGCTGCTGGTGCTTGCCATAGTGCTTCTGAGCTGGTACTTCACACTGGTCCCACTCACCAAGGGCCCGGCAGTGATCACCGGCATACTCACGCTCCTCATACCGTCCCTGCTGATCTCCTTCTCCAAGACAGTGGAGGTCTGCGAGACCGGGTACTACAAGCTTAAGGAATTCATAATCAAAAAGAAAAACGAGGCCGACGAGGAGATCTGAACGATGAGAAGAAAAGCGAAACAGACAGAGACCGAGGAAGCCGGCATAAGGGAAGTAGTCGAAAAGAGCGGGCTCCGTCACATAGCGTTCATCATGGACGGGAACGGCCGCTGGGCAAAGGCCAAGGGCATGCCCAGGGAGTTCGGGCACATAGCCGGGGCCGGAGTCATGAAGAAGATCGTCAGATACTGCCGTGACATCGGCATAAAGTACTATACCATATACGCATTCTCCACGGAGAACATGAAGCGCCCCCAGCATGAGATAGAGGCCATATTCACCCTCCTCCTGAAGACGGTCAACGAGGCCATGGACGAGGAGAACGTGGAATTCAGGTTCATAGGCGACATAGACGCCTTGGGCGAGAAGATCGCCTCCAAGTGCCATGAGCTGGAGGAGAAGAAGGCGGGCGGGGCCGTGAGGCTCAACATAGCCTTCAACTACGGAGGCCGGGACGAGATCGTCAGATCCGTCAACAGGCTCATCGCCGAGGGGAGGACCGAGGTGACCGAACAGGACATCTCGGATCATACCGATACCCGTGACTGCCCGGACCCGGACCTGATCATAAGGACGGGGAACGAGATGAGGCTGTCGAACTTCCTTCTGTGGCAGTCGGCATACTCGGAACTGTACTTCTCCGACAGGATGTGGCCCGATTTCACCACGGAAGACGTGGATCAGGCCGTCCGGGAATTCGCGAAACGCACCCGCCGCTGGGGCGGAGTCTAGAGATACAGGGGAGATGTTGGTCTTATGCGCACAAGGATAATCACAGCTCTGGTCCTCATAGTGGTGCTTTTCGTGCCCCTGTGCATATTCTCGGGCACGCCTGCGTATCCCATAATCCTCGCGCTGGCGGGAGCCGTCGGGACCTTCGAGATAACGAAGTGCACCGGGCTGCATAAAAACTGGCCGGTCCTCATATCGTCCATCCTGTTCACCATTTCTGAGTGCCTCTGCTCCTGGTTCGTTCCGGAGAGCCACAGGCTCATCGTGATGTTCCTGATCTTCACGGTCTATCTGCTGATCCTGCTGTTCGTGCTGGTGTTCTCGAAGGGAAAACTGGACTTCGCTGTGTTCGCCTCCCAGTTCTTCGGCGTGTTCTACGTCACCCTGGGATTCACCTGCATCGTGATGATAAGGCTGCTCAACGATCATATCTATCTTCCCGTGCTCATAGGACCCTGGATCACCGACATATCCGCGTATTTCTGCGGAAAGGCCTTCGGGAAGCACAAGCTGATCCCCGAGATCTCGCCAAAGAAGACGGTGGAGGGCTCGGTGGGCGCCATCATAGTGACCGTGATAGCCTTCGGCATATACGGAGCCGTCACCGGGGAGCCCTCGGGACTTCCGGTGCCCGGGTTCGTCGTCATGGGGGCCGCGGGAGCCATAGTATCGGTGGTGTCACAGGTCGGAGACCTGGTCATGTCCACCATGAAGAGAAAATTCGACATAAAGGACTTCGGAAAGATATTCCCGGGCCACGGAGGGATGCTGGACCGCGTGGACAGCGTCATAATCTCCACGCCCTTCATATACGCCCTGGCCTACCTCATTTTCAAAGGATGACAGATGCTTAACTTCAGACTGAGTGATAACTATATTCCCAAGAAGGCATGCGTGCTGGGCTCCACGGGATCCATCGGCACCCAGACCCTCTGCGTCATTCGTGACCTGGGGCTTGAGGTGCCTTTGCTGTCCGCGGGCTCCAATCTGGACGTGCTGATACCCCAGATCCTGGAATTCAGGCCGGATACGGTGTGCGTCCGGGACGAGGAGACGGCAAAGGAGCTGTCCCATGCCCTCAGCACCTCGGGACACCGGGTGCCCCTGATACTGTTCAGGGAAAAGGACGTGTCACATGCCGTCATGACGGCGGACTGCGACATCATATTCCATTCCGTGGCGGGGCTGGCAGGCATAAGCCAGGCCGTGGCGGCTGCAGGCTCCGGCAAAAGGGTCGGCATGGCCAACAAAGAGGCCATAATCTCCCTGGGAGACTGGCTGACGGACCTGTCCGACAGATCCGGCGGCACCATCATACCGGTTGACAGCGAGCACAGCGCCGTATACAGATGCATGTACGGCCACCCGAGGAGCGAAGTGAGGAAAATAGTCCTCACAGCCTCGGGCGGACCCTTCTACGGGAAGGACCGGGAGTTTCTCGGAAGCGTGACCCCGGAGCTTGCCCTCAGACACCCCACCTGGAAGATGGGCAGGAAGATCACAGTGGATTCCGCCACCCTCATGAACAAGGGATTCGAGCTCATCGAGGCTTCGAGACTGTTCGGCAAGGGGGCCGGGGACATAGACGTGGTGGTCCACAGGCAGAGCATAGTCCATTCCATGATCATGTTCCGGGACGGCACCATGCTGGCCCAGATGGGCAAGCCCGACATGCGGGACTGCATAAGATACGCAGCCACCGCGCCCCGGACCACGGAGCTGGGGGCGGAGCCCTTCGACATACTTGAGCACGGGGAACTGACCTTCGGGCCGGTGGACAGCGTGAACTTCCCGGCGGTGGAGCTGGCAAGGGCGGCCCTGCTGGCCGGAGGTACTGTGCCGTGCTCCCTCATAGCCGCCGACGAGGAGGCCGTGGAGGCCTTCCTCAGGGGCAGGATAGGGTTCACGGACATAACGGCATATACTGAAAGGACCCTTGAAAGATGTGAAAACTTCGGCGAAGCGACGCCGGATACGGTGAGACAGGCCGAGTCAGAGGCCCGGGCCATATGCCGGGAGCTCATAGGACAGGCCCTGTGACAGAAAGTGTGGATGACATAAAAGTACTGCATATACTTCTCGCGATCCTCATATTCGGGATCCTGATCCTCATACACGAG
>CACZSC010000225.1 GCA_902783755.1 uncultured Ruminococcus sp.
CTGGTGCCGAACTACATCATACTTGACAAGCTTTCCCTCATAGACACAAGGTGGGCCATCATCCTGCCAGGCATATTCTCCCCCTTCGCGGTATTCATACTTACCAAGTTCATGAGGAGGATACCGAAGGCGGTGGTGGAGGCGGCCAAGCTGGACGGGGCGGGTGAATGGACCATATTCTGGAGGATATTCCTTCCCCTGTGCAAGGGAGTCCTGTACTCGGTGGCGATACTGGTGTTCATCGACTACTGGAACATGGTGGAGCAGCCCCTGGTGCTGCTGACGAACACGGAGCTTTACCCGCTCTCGGTGTTCCTATCGAAAATAAACGAGGGCGACACGGGGATCGCGTTTGCCACGGCTACAATATACATGATACCTCCTGTGCTGCTGTTCCTGTACAGTGAGGATTACCTGATAGAAGGAATTGCCTATTCCGCATCGGTGAAAGGGTGACGAAAGATGGAAAAAGAGAAAAAGAAATCAAGCCGGAAGGACATTATAAAGAACATCGCGATCATATTCCTCATCGCGCTGCTCATACTGACGTTCTTCTCGAACACGATCCTGAAGGCCTCTCTGCCCGAGGTGTCGGCCCAGTATCCGAAGTACACATCCCTTTCATCCGCCGTGAAGGTGACGGGGACGATCAGGTCCCGGGACACGGTGGACGTGGTCTACGAGAACGTGAAGGACGCGGACATGGTGCAGACCAGGAAGGTCCTTTCCGTGTATGTCAGGGAGGGCGACATGGTCAGCGAGGGACAGGTGATCATGACCATATCCCAGGAGTTCAGCGACGAGCTGAAGGCGGCCATAGAACAGTACAACTCCCTGAAGAACCAGTATGACCTGGCGGTGCTGGACGACAACATCGACAGCATGAGGGACAGCCAGAGCCTGGAGAGCGCGAGAAAAGAGATAGAGAACGCGAAGGACAGCCTCCAGAGGATGAGGGAGACCTACCAGGCGGCGCTCCAGGGACAGGATACGGGAGCGGTGCTGGAGGCCCAGCTGGAAAAACTCCAGAGCGACCTTGAAAAACTGAACGAAGAAATAAATGAAGTGTCCGCGGACATATCGGAACTGGAGTCCTCGGTGTCCCAGGCGAAGATGCTCCTTAAGGAGTCCGGAGTGAGTTCGGAGGAACTCACGACGAGGCTCCAGGATGCCCAGTGGAGCTACATACTCGCCGAAGAGGACTACAACACGCAGAAGAACGCATCCGACAGCCTGGAGGCCCAGATCTCGGAACTGCAGGAGCAGATCTCCGACATGACCGAGGCCTACGGCATCACTCAGGTGATAGCCTCTCTCAATACCGAGATCGAGTCCCTGAAGGAACAGGCGGCCGAGCTCAGGTCCCAGATCTACAATGCGGAGGAATACGACGAAAACCTGGTGAAGCAGCTTGACGATATCTACGAGCAGCTGTCGGACAAGAGGAGCGACCTTGAGGAGCAGTACATCAAGCTCGATATCATAGGCATGGAGACCGTGGACGAGCTGACGCTGTACGCATTCAACAGGCAGCTCAGCGAGATGCAGAAGGATCTCGAGAAGAAAAGGGCGCCTCTCAGCGAGGCCCAGGAGAAATACAGCACCGCAAAAGCGGAGTACGACAATCTCACGAAGATTTACGAGGACGTGGAGACCCTGCCCGAGAGCGAGGCTAAGCTCGAGACCCTGAAAAGCAGGCTGCAGCAGCTGCAGGCGGATCAGAAGGCTCTCAACAAGGAGATAACCGAGACCTCGAAAAAGATCGACAGCAACGTGTCGCAGGATCCCGAGACCCTGGCCGAATCCATAAAGAGCCAGGAGGACAACATAAGGTCCCTTGAGACCCAGTACCAGATCACCGTGGCGCAGCTGGGCAGATCCAACGAGAGCACGAAGCGGGAGAGGGAAGAGCAGAGAAAGCAGATGGACGAACTCCAGACGAAGATCCAGAGCTACGAGAACGCCCCCTCCACCACCGATGTCGTGGCTCCCACGGCCGGACGGATCGTCTCGCTGTACAATACGGTGGGAAGCCGTGTCTCGTCGGGCAACACCGTGGCCACTCTCGACATAACCGACAAGGGATACACCTGCGAGGTGACACTGTCGGCAGAGGAGGCAAGAAAGGTCCAGGTGGGATCCCCGGTGACGGTGCTCAATTCCTGGTGGTACTCGAACATCGAGGCCCAGGTAACGAACATCCGCTCGGATCCCCAGACCCAGGGCAAACAGAGGATCATCACCCTGAGCGTCACCGGCGACGTGTATGACGGAATGAGCGTAAACTTCCAGATCGGCGACAGTTCCCAGTATTATTCCTGCGTGCTTCCCAATTCAGCCATCAGGGAGGACAACGACGGCAAGTACGTGCTGGTGGTGGAATCGAAGAACACGCCTCTCGGAACCAGATACAACGCGAGAAGGATCACGGTCCAGGTGGTGGCGTCAGACGACACCCAGTCGGCCGTTTCCGGACTTGAGGGCGGGGAGTTCGTCATAACGAACGCCACATCCCCCATAGCCGACAAGCAGCAGGTAAGACTTGCTGATGACAAATAGCCCCGGAGAACTGAGATGTTCAAAGATCTTGACAAAAAGAAACTCAGGATATCAGGCATCATATTCCTGATCTGCGTCGCGCTCCTTGCGGCGGTGCTCATAATGGAACTTGTCATATCCGGTTTCTCGAAGAAACTTGAGTTCATACACGCGGGCGACAGATGGTCCTCGGACTCCCAGCGGTACGCGGCCGTGGACCTCTATTCCGAAGAAGGCGCCATGGAACGGCAGACCGTGGAGAACTGGGTCCATTCCATCGACGAGGAACTGATCGAAGCGTCCGTGACTCCCAATGAGAACGCCAGGTCCTGGACCTGGTGCGCCTCGGGAACGGCAAGCCTCAGACTCCTGGGACCCAAGTCATCGGAAAGTGCCGTGGTCACCGTGACCGCGGGAGACTTCTTCGTCTTCCATCCCATGACGTTCACATACGGCACATCGTACCTCAACGATGATTCCAATCCCATGGGGATAGTCCTTGACAGGAACCTGGCCTGGAGGCTGTTCGGCTCGGAGAACGTGATAGGCATGACCCTGTCCGTGGGCGACTTCGACTACGTGGTCACCGGCATCGCCAGTCCCGAGAGCGACAGCGGGCCATACGGAAGGACCTACGGCACGGCGCCGAGGGCATACATGAGTTATGCGGGGTTTTCAAAGGTCTCGTCGGTATCACTCACATGTTTCGAGACCGCCCTTCCGAACGCGGTGAAGGGATTCGCGAAGAACATATTCAAAGAGGCAGTTGCGTATGACGCGGCGAGAGCGGAATCCAGTGAGGTTAGCGACCGGTTCTCGATTTCGAACAGATGGAAGCTCGCAGGGGAACTAAAGGACTCCCTGATGCGTCAGAATAAGATAGAATACCCTTACTGGGAAAATGAGGCGAGGATCTACGACTACCACGCGGCGTCCATGACAGTGGCGCAGTTCGTGCTGCTGATCGCGGCGGCGGTGTGTCTGCTCGCGTCCCTCATAATTCTCGGTAAATCAGGACTGTCGCTCTGGAAGATCGTCCGGAGCGTCAGGAGAAAACACAGTATAAGAGGAAACATAGCGTGATGCTTTAACGGAGGAAAGACCGATGCGTTTCAGAAAGATAATGGCACTCATACTTGCTTGTGTATTCGTTGCGGGTGCCGTTGCAACCATGGCGGGGTGCAACACCAACAACGGCGGGGATGTCAAAAAGGACGAGCCGCCTAAATCAAAAAGGACCAACGTTTTCGGGGGCACGGAAGTCGAGATCCCTGAAGACATGGGATACGTCCAGAATTTTTTCTACTCCGACAAAGAGCTCTTCATGACTTTCTCCACGGACTATACGGCCATCGTCAATGCCGAAGGCGAGGAAGTGGAGAGAAGGAAGGGATACTTCTGGCAGGAGAACGGCGGGGTAAACTGGGACTATGATGACGGCGATGACGAAGTCATCATATACGATACGTATGAACCCGTGGAGACCAAGCCCGCTACAGATACCGGCATGGATGTGGAGGACGAGGACAACTGGAACAAGCACGTGGACGTGGTGACGCCGGGATCGGACGACACCTCCCTGCTGCTGCCCGACAAGTGGGAACTGAGATACTACAATATCCTCTCGGTATGCATTGCGAGCCTTGAGAAGAACGCCGACGGCAGGTATTCCTCAAGAGTTATAGACCTTGATCTCGGATACGGCGGATATGATGACGGGACGGGCGGTTCAAATATGAGCAGCAGCTTCGTCGACAGCGACGGCAATCTCGTGATACTGGCAGAGCACTACCAGTACGGGTCCGGATACTATGGAGATTACGGATACCCGGAGGATGAAACGGAAACTGATGAGTTCGGAGTGGACGATAAAGCCGATATCGAAGAGCCCATCGACGTGATCGATGACTACAGCTACAGGCACTGGTACGTGCTGGATACAGTGGACCTTGCGACCGGAAAACTGAAGGAGTCCAGAGATCTGACGGAAGCCTTCAAGAACGCAGGAGTCAATCTTGAAGAGACCTGGGTGCAGCAGGTCGTCTGCACCTCCGACGGGACCCTGGCGCTGGTCATGAACAGTGACGTCATGTACATCGGAAAGGACGGAAGCTACCTCGGGAAAACGACTGTGGACGGATGGGTCAACAAGATCGTCTCCATGGGGAACGGCTTCATGATCTTGTACTCAGACGACATGGGCAACATGAAATACGAACGGGTGGACAACGGAAAAGGCAGTCCGATGAACCTGGATCTTGACGGCCATACATATTATGACGTCCTTGCAGCCTCCGACGAAAAGCTCTTCTTCTACGACGAGGGAGGCATCACCCTCTATGATCTGACCACGGGCAAGCTTTCGGAATACCTGAACTTCATCAACTGCGACATGGACTATTTCGGCGGAAACGTCGCCGGGATCCTTAATGACGGACGCGTCATATTCATAAACAACAGATGGGGCGGCGGCATCATATATGACACGGCAGTGTACAGAAGCAGCTACAAGGCAGGCGGATACCAGCAGGGTAAAATGACTGTCGAGATATATGAACGCATACCGGACGAGCAGATGGCGGAAGAGGTCCTGGTGACCATAGGCTCTGCCGTCAGCGACTATAATCTGGTGCGCACCATGATCAGGTTCAACAAGAAGAATACAGGAGTAAGAGTGCAGCTCCAGTCCTATGAGAAACACAATGACGCGGATTCAGACTGGAAAGGCGGATACGATCAGTTCAACAAGGATCTTTCCACAGGCAAGGTACCGGACATCATCTTCATGAATA
>CACZSC010000226.1 GCA_902783755.1 uncultured Ruminococcus sp.
CGCAGGCGCATCTCTGCGCTGGCTGCGGGATTTCATGTTCAGGGGCGAGAGCTATGACGTGATGGACAGGGAAGCCGGAGAGGCCCTCGGAAAGGAAAGCTCCGTGATGTTCTTCCCGTATCTGAGCGATCCGGGCGCGGAAGGCGTATTCACGGGCCTGAATCTGGCGGCCGACAGGGGATGCTTCGCCCTGGCGGTGCTAGAAGGGGTCGCGTTCAGGATACGCGGTCTGCTCGGGAAGATGGACGCCTACAGTGACACGGATTCCGTGGTGCTGTTCGGAGGAGGCGCGAAGAGCAGCCTCTGGTGCCAGTTGATCGCGGATATAACCGGGATGAAGGTAATGGTCCCGGTGACCGAGGAGGCGGCAGGTGCAGGAGCTGCAAGACTGGCGGCCCTCGGATGCGGAGAGAAGGTCCCGCACCTCGGATACGAGAGGACTTTCAGTCCGTCGGAAAGAAAAAAAGCTTACGAAGATAAATACCGCAGATACAGGGAGACTGAGGATATGATCCTCATGCAGTGAAGAGACAGGTGGTGATACCATGCTGGTTATAGAAAACGCAAATGTCGTGCTGGAAGACCGCATCATGCGCTACGGTACCGTCATCGTGGACGGGGACAGGATCGCCGGGTTAATGAAGCGGTGCGTTCCGCATGACTGGGGAAACGCCGAACGGTTTGACGCCCGGGGCCTTTATGTGGGACCCGGTTTCGTGGATATCCACGTCCACGGAGGAGGCGGCCATATGTTTCACTCGGAGCCTGAGAAGGCCGCGGAACATTTTCTGCGCCACGGGGAGACCACCGTGCTCGCCACTCTCTATTACGATCTACCGAAGGAACGCTTCATTGATGCCATCGGCAGGGTCAAGGAAGCGATGGCGGCGCAGGACGGAGGCCCGATCAGGGGATTCTATATGGAAGGACCGTATATGAACCCGGCCTACGGAGCCAGCCCGGAAAAGAACTGCTGGAAAGGTGCGATACGTCCGGAGGATTATACGGAGATCGTTGACCTGGCCGGAGATCTGGCAAAGGTCTGGGCGATAGCGCCGGAACGGGACGGAGTCGAGGAATTCGTGAAATACGCGAAAAAAGTCAATCCCGCAGCAAGGATCGCCGTGGGGCACAGCGAAGCCACCCCGGAGCAGATCCGCCGTTTCAGGGAATACGGGCTTTCAATAGCTACACACTGCATGGACGCTACAGGCAGCAGATCGGAATGGGCCGGGACCCGCGGGTGCGGTCCCGACGAGGCCTGCATGCTGGACGACGACATGTATGCCGAACTGATATGCGATTCCATGGGTGTGCATGTATGCCCGGATCTCATAAAACTGCTTCTCAAGGTAAAGGGCTTCGCCGGGGTCATGCTCATAACCGACAGCTTCGTCAGCGATGAAACGCCGCCCGACGGGCTGAAAAACGTGTCGGATCTGTCATTCGACGCCGGGGGAAACCTCAGCGGCAGCCGGCTGACCATGGACATGGCGTGCAGGAACCTGGTGCGCCATACGGGATGCACAATGGAACATGCCTTTCTCATGGCTTCGGGAAATCCGGCCAGAGCCATCGGAATGTACGGAGAGATCGGCTCCATTGCGAAGGGCAAAAGGGCGGATCTTGTCATATGCGATGAGATGTTCAATGTAAAGCACGTGGTGATGAACGGCAGGTTCGTACCATGCAGGGAGGACGATAATAATGCTTAAGGCATCAATGAAAAGAGTGGAGATAACCCCGCCGGAAGGACTTGAACTTGCAGGGTATCCCCACTATCCGAGATACAATGAAGGATGTCACGATCCGCTGTACGCGGCGTGCATGTATATCAGCAACGGCACAGAGGAAATATGCATGGTCACTCTGGATCTGCTGTTCTTCTCGAAAAGACATGTGGCGGAAGTGCGCCGTCTGACGGAGGAAAAGACCGGCATCCCCGGCAGACATATCATGATAAGCTGCAGCCACACCCATTCGGGGCCCTGGGCTTCGGGAAGGCTCGATGTGGAGAGTCTCGAGGCAGGAAAGGAACAGCCCCGTGAGTACGTGGAATCGCTCATCTCGAAGATCACGGATATGATCTCAGAGGCGAAAAGAGAGGCCTTTGACGCAGCGTTCGGTTACGGCACGGCGGTATGCGGTGCGGAATCCGGAGTCGGAGGCAACAGGAGGATACCGGGAGGCCCTCACGATCCCCTCGCAAGCGTCATGGCCGTAAAGGATGCCTCCGGCACCGTCCGGGGCGCAATCATCAACTATACCCTCCATCCTTCGTTCATCCATGAGTGGAGCAACGTGTGTTCGGCCGACTATCCGTGCTATGTGAAGCGCCAGTTCGAGGAACTGGAGCCGGGCGCAGTGACGGGCTTCGCCCAGGGGACCTCAGGGAACCAATCCAGCCGGTATTACAGGCACGGCGAGAGCTTTGACGAGGCGGAAAGGGTCGGCAGAACCATAGGAAAGGCAGCCCACAGGGCGCTGCAGAACGCAGAATGGTCGGATGACATCGATATCGCCGCCGTGAGCGCCGAGCTCAAAATAGAGCTGAGGGATTTCGGCACGGAGGAGGAGCTGCGGGCCAAGGTGGCTGCGGACGAGGCGGTCTACAGGGATCTTTATTCAAGGTACGGACAGTCGGAGAAGAGGGAGGAGTACTATCTGTGGCAGAATGCCAATCTGAAACTGCTTGGATCTGAGGACCAGCTGGGATACGTCCTTATGAGGAAGCGCGGCGTCAAGATCGAGCTCCTCGGAGACGAGGACCCGGCGGAGATCCAGGTATTCAGGCTCGGGGGCCTGTGCGTCATAGGCATCCCCGGGGAGATATTCGTCGAATACGGCCTGTACATGAAGGCCGTGGCCGGCTTCGGGACCGTCATAGTAAACGAGCTTTCAAACGGCTGCCTGCCGGGATATATGTACACCCCGGAATCTCTGGTGACAGGCGGCTACGAGACCGACACCTCAATGCTCAGTGAGGAATTCGGCATGAAAATGACAGATACGGCCGTCAGGCTTGCGAGAGGCCTGAGGTGAAAGGAGATATGGCTTATGTTCGGTGAAGTTTTCAATCACGAGTGGTATCCGTTCACTAACCAGGCGGAGATCGACCGGGTGAGAAAGATAACGAAAGAGGATATCCTGGCCATGGACGGCAGGCATCCGTCCAACCCTAATATCCGTCTGGATGTCCTGAAGGATGAGGAATTTGAGATGGTCATGCTCACTGACATGGTGAAACGGATCATCGACTCGGACGTCAACGACAGAAAGTGCGTCATGGTGATGTGCAATCCGAACCCCACGTACCGCAAGGTGGCGTACATGCTTCAGGAACTGAAGGTCAACATGCGGAACGTGAAGTTCTATATGATGGACGAGTGGGCTGATGAGGACGGCAATATCGCGCCCCTGAGCTACAGGGCCGGGTTCGGCCACGCTTTCCGGGAGTTCATGATTAAGAATATCCAGGGGCTTGGGTTCAGGGAGGAGAATTTCATTTATCACAGCAATGAGACGACTCCCGTGTTCTCAAAGATGCTTGAGGAGGACGGGGAGGCCGACATAATCTACTCCGGTCCCGGCTGGCCCGGGCATCTGGCCTTCATAGATCCGGTAGATGACTGGTTCAAACCCACCATGGAGGAATATCTGGAACAGGGAGCAAAGGTGGCAAGGCTGCATCCGCTGACCATAGCCCAGAACAGCCTTCACGGAGCTTTCGGGTACTCGGGCGATATCTCAAAGGTCCCTCCCAAAGGAGCCATGATGGGTCCCCGGGACGCCATGAAGGCGAAGAACGTGCTCGATATGCACGGCATCACCACCGCAGGAACGAAAGTGACATGGCAGAGGCTCACGTCGAGGCTCTGCATCTTCGGAAAGCCGGACCAGCACGTGCCGGCGTCGATACTCCAGCTGAGGGACAAACCCACCCATATGATCATGAGCGAGAATCTGGCTTCCACCATAGAGCCGGACGACTATTTCCAGTACTGATTTATCATAAAATAACAAAACGGCCGCAGCGTCTGCTGCGGCTGAACTGTTTTCAGGGCATGTCACTTGTAGCTGTGGACTCCGGGAAGGAAGGTGTTCACTCCTATATACGTGAAGATCACGCAGATGAAGCCCACGATGGAGAATATGGCGGCGGCCTTGCCGTTCCATTTCCTGTTTATCCTCAGGTGCAGGTACACTCCGTAGATTATCCAGGTCACGAGGGACCAGGTCTCCTTGGGATCCCAGGACCAGTAACTACCCCAGGCTCTTTCCGCCCAGATGGCACCGGTGATGATGGTGAAGGTCAGAAAAAGGATCCCGAGAGCCGCGCTTCTGTAGCTTATCAAGTCCAGCTTCTCTTTTTTCGGGATGTGCTGGTCCAGGAAAGTGCTGTCGCCAATCCTGTCCCGCAGAAGGAAGATGGCCGAGATCACGAAGGATACCCCGAAGGCGCCGTATGCGATGATGGCCGTGGACACGTGTATGCCCAGCCAGCCGGACTGAAGGGCTGGCATGAGAGAGCGGATCTCCCGGCTCTGCATGGCTGCGTAGCCTATTATGAGCAGGGTTATGGGGGTAGCGAAGGCTCCCAGCAGCTTGAACCTGAACTTCAGGATGAATATGAGGCTAACGACGCAGAGCCCCCAGGCGAAGGCTGTGGCGAACTCATACTGGTTGGTAAGGGGAAGACGCCCGGCGGCGATCCCCCGGAACACGATGGTTGCCGTGTGGACGGCAAGCCCTATGCACTGGAATACGATGGCTGCCTTCGCAACGGCTTCCTTTTTCACCGCGACGAATACGAAGTACAGAATCATCGAGACGAAGTATATCCCGATGGTCGAGTAGAACAGTACGGATTCTATGGTCTGCATAAGCTATTCCTTCGCTTTCTCCGCCTCAACGGCTTCTCTGACTTTTTCGTCGAAATATATATCCTTCTTATAGACCTTGTTATACACTGTCCAGGTGCCGTCCTCTCCGGGGACCGCCTGGATCTTTCTAGGTTTCAGGTAAAAGGCCATGAACAGGCCTGCCATGGTGATGATGCCGCCGAGGAACGCCAGCCAGGTGAAGGAGTCCTTTTTTGCCTGGATGAGAGTGTAGTTCTGCGGATCCGTGAAACGGATATCGAGCTCCTGATCGTTTATGCTGATGGATTCATCCGGCATGAGAACGTTCATACCGAGCATCTCACCGGAGTAATACAGCGAGTACAGATATGCGGGGTTCTTAAGCTGTCCTGACGCGGTGGAGGGGCCGGAAACAGGGTCCATATAGTAATCCGGATAAATCGCATTGAGATACACGACGAGCTGCGGGATGCCGCTGACAGGCGTGAACTCTCCGGCGCAGAGCACTGTCTCCTGAAGAGGCTCACCCGCTTTGGTTATGATCATCCTGGCGGCGTAGCCCGTGGAATTCTGGTAGAACCTGTATCCGTGGAGATCAGCCGGATTGTTGACGCTGATGGTGGCTGACTGCCTGTCGGAGGAGCCCTCCGGGAAAACGGTGATGTCGGCGGTATACTGCTCCACCGTGTCGTCATCCCGCAGGCCGACCCTGAAATCGTCGATGGTGACCATGAGTCCCGATTCGCCCACCGGGACCGTTTCTCCCGGCACTCCGTAGGCCGTATATTCCCGGTGCGTGATCTGTCCGAGACTGAACCCGAGGATCAGCAGCAGCACGCCGATGTGGCATACCCAGGCGCCCCAGAATCCTGCTGAACCGGAACTGGAGACACGGGCCTTTCCGTCTGCGGCGGCTTTGCTTTCAGGCATCTTCAGCGCTTTGATGACAGTCTCCGGGTCCCTGACTCCGGGGTATTCCGAGAACGAACCGTCCGGTGTCTCGTATTCCGCGGCTTTTCCGGTCCTTCTGATGAGGGACGGAAGCCTTATGACATTGCAGAGCAGCAGATTGAGGCACAGGAATGCCGTAATGGTGATGAACCACCAGCTGTGGAAGGCGTCGTCAAGGTGCAGTGCCATTATGACTGCCGCGGCTCTCTCCCCGTACTGCTCTGTATACTGGGCATAGGACTGGTTCTGGGTTATCATGCTGCCTACCGAGCAGGCGACTGCCAGTATGACCAGCAGTATGACCGCGAACTTCATCGAGGTCAGAAATTTCCAGATCTTCTTCAGTACTGACATACTATGTAATCCTGTATATTTTGCAAAGACCGGGCATGAGAATGACCGGTCTTTGTTCTTGTTATTCGACTTTTTCCGTCTCTATTTTCCAAGCATCGCCATGCCTTTTGCGATAAGGGCTTCCGATGTGTCAAGGCAGTCCAGGGCAAGGTCTGAGTTGTGGGCTCCTTCGGCATTCTCAACGTAGCAGAAGTCGAAATACCACTGGGCCTGCCTGTGGACGTTCCTGATCTCATCGAGCTCGGACTCTGACAGTTTTCCTTCTTCAACGGCTGCTGCCAGCGCGTCCTTGAATTCGGACAGCTTGTTGCCGACTTCCGTTTCCCGGGCCGTGACTCTTTCCTGTATCCGTCTGACCTTGGCAGTCATGTCCGTGTCGCCGTGGCAGGACGCGCAGTACAGGAGCGCGGACTCGCTTTCCAGAGGGCTCACTATGTAGTGGCTGTGGTAGACGGTCCCGTCCTCAGCCATCTCCAATGGCATATGGCAGTCGGCGCATGTGATGCCCTTGGAAGCGTGTTTGCTTGCAAGATATGTCTCCATCTCCGGATGCTGCGCCTTCAGCATCTTCGTCCCGGTGCTGGGCTGGATCCAGTCATAGAATTCTATACTGTCATAGTACTCCAGGATCGCCTGGGGCGTCATGGCGGCCACGCTGCCGTAAGGCATCATGGTCTCGCTGTCTGAAGGCGTGAAATAATACTCTATGTGACACTGGCCGCAGGAAAGGATGGAGGCGTCTATGGATGACACCTCGTCGCCGAGGGCTTTTGTCACATAGGAATGTGTGATGGTGATCTGTCCCAGGTTGCCCGCGTCGTTTCCGTGGCAGGTGTAGCAGCTCACGTTCTCTTCCATCAGTGCCTCGGCTTCCGCGAATGACATCGAGTAGACGCTGACTCCCTGGTCGTTCACCAGCTTGGCGAAATTGGGAGTCTTGCAGGTGAGACAGTTGGCCTTGGCGTGGGGGCGTTCGGTGTTGTGGACATCCTCCAGAGTGTAGCTGTGTCCCCTGGCGCTGCCGTAATCCTTAGCGAACCCGAATCCTTCGTAGATGTTTACGAGATAGGGATCCTGTTCAAGATAGTCTATGACATATGAGTTTTTGTCATTGTCACCCATGGTCGCCGATATATACGGATATACGGCTGCCCAGTCGGATGCGTTCACTGTTCCGTCACGGCTTGTGGCCTGGGGCGCGTCGACTTCCAGATATGTGATGTCCGAACGGCTCAGGGCGCCGATGGCAGAGCGGTCCTTCAGATGATACATGAGGTCTTTTCCCGTAAAGAGCCCGCTGAGAACGACGACCGCAGCGGCGATCAGGGCCAGGGCAAACAGTATCTTGAATATAAGGCTCTTGTGCTTCATACCATAACGGCCTCCTCTTCCTTGACTGTGTCCGCTTCGGATACCGGTGTCTTTTCCGGAGGGATTATAACCTTGACGGGGCATTTTTCGGCGCATTTGCCGCAGAGCGTGCAGTTTTTGTAGTTCACGTGGGCCAGATTGTTCTCAAGGGTGATGGCTTCGGATTCGCACTGTTTCGCGCAGATGCCGCATCCGATGCACCCCGCCTTGCATATCCGCTTGACGTTGAGGCCCGTGTCCCGGTTGGAACACTGTACTCTGGTTGTCTTGCTGATGGGAACGAGCTCTATGAGGTTCCGCGGGCAGGACTTGACGCACATGCCGCAGCTTATGCACTTGGACGGGTTCACCACGGCCACGTTGTCGATGACTTTTATGGCTTTTGCGGGGCATACCGACTGGCAGGTCCCGAAACCGAGGCATCCGTAGTCGCAGTCGGAGACGCTCACTCCGGACAGGACCGCGCTCCGGCAGTCCTTGACCCCGATGTAGTTGCCCTGGTTCTTCGTTACTTCACAGGAGCCCTTGCACCTGACGAAGGCTACTTTTCTTTCCTCAGCCACGGCGGTCGTGCCCATTATCTTTCCGATCTTGTCCGTGACGGGCTGGCCGCCCACGGGACAGACGTTTATGGGTACCTCGCCTCTGACGATGGCTGCCGCGCAGGCGTCGCATCCCGCGAGGCCGCAGGCTCCGCAGTTGTTGCCGGGAAGGCACTCGCGGACCGCGACTTCGGTCTCATTCTGTTCCACCGCGAATTTCTTCGACGTGAGGACGAGGCCGATGCCCACCACGATACCTATCAGGGTTATGACGATGGTCGTCGCTATGATTATTTCCATGCCGCTCCCCCTCTCAGATGCCCAGTCCCGCGAAGCCCATGAACGCTATGGACATGAGGGCCGCGGATATAAGGACGATGGGCGCTCCGCGCAGCGGGGCGGGGAGATCTTCCTCCTTGATCCTTGAACGGACGCCGGCGAGAAGAACTATCGCGATGGTGAAACCGACTGCGGTACCGAATCCGGATATGACGCATTCGATGAAGTTGTATCCGTCCTGGACGTTGGTCAGTGCCACGCCGAGAACAGCGCAGTTGGTTGTGATGAGGGGAAGGTAGATCCCCAGCGCCTTGTAGACCGAAGGCGATTTCTTTTTCAGGAACATCTCGACGATCTGTACCAGGGCTGCGATCACGAGGATGAAGACTATGGTCTTCATGAACTCGATCTTGAGGGGCACCAGTACGAAGTCGTAAAGCAGGCTCGCTATGGCCGATGCTATGGTCATGACGAATATGACCGCTCCGCCGAGGCTGGCGGAGGCCTTCATCTGCTTTGAAACGCCGAGGAACGAGCAGATGCCGAGGAACTGGTTCAGTACCACGTTGTGGACGAAGGCCGTTGCTACGATGATGAGGATCAGGCTTTTCATTTGTCGGCCACCTCCTCAGCTTTCTCGCAGCGGGAGGCGCATTTCGCGCAGCATCCGTCGCATTCGCTCTCCACCAGCTTGCGCTGGCGGGTCTTTATGCCTATGGCGTTCATTATCATTATGAACACCGCTATCACTATGAACGCTCCCGGGGGCTGCACGAATATCCCGATGGGCTCGAAGCTCTCGGGCATGATCTGCAGGCCGAATGCCGTACCGTTGCCGAGGATCTCCCTGACGAGGCCGGCGAGGGTGAGTGCCACCGTGAAGCCTATGCCCATGCCCAGGCCGTCCATGACGGCGAGCCCGGGGCTGTTCTTGTTCGCGTATGCCTCGGCTCTTCCGAGGATGATGCAGTTGACGACTATGAGCGGGATGTAGATCCCGAGGGCGCTGTAGAGATCCGGCAGGTATGCCTGGATCAGAAGTTCGGTCGCTGTCACCAGTGAGGCGACTATTACGATGTAGCAGGGAAGCCTCACCTGATCAGGTATGACTTTTCTCAGCAGTGAGATCACCAGGTTCGACAGGATCAGCACCGCCGTGGTTGAAAGACCCATCCCGATTCCGTTCATGGCTCTGGTGGATACCGCGAGAGTCGGGCACATGCCGAGCATAAGGATCAGGGTCGGGTTTTCCTTTATTATTCCGTTGTAAAGGCGCTCGATGTATTTATTCATTGTTCAGCACCTCCCGCCAGATAATTTCTGAAGAAGTCGAGTCCGGCGTTGACCGCGTTGGTCACCGCCCTGGATGAAGTGGTCGCGCCTGACACGGCATCGATCTCGTCGGGATTCACCGAACCGCCGTTCTTTAGGACCTTGAACGCTGACACGTTCCTGTTGCTGAACTGATCCTTGAACAGGGGCTCGTCGCATCTCATGCCCATGCCGGGGGTCTCGTTGAGTTCCGTGAATGCTATGCCGGTGATGTTGCCGTCGGCCTTTATGCCGACCGACAGGGTGATGTTGCCGTCGTATCCGTCTCCGCTGGTGGCGCTTACGACGTACCCGACGGTCTCGCCTGCGGCGTTCTTTCCTGCGACGGCGCTGTTGATGTAGGCCTTGCCGAAGCTCGTTCCGTACACGCCGCCTGCCAGGGCTTCTATGGCATCATCCGCTTTTCTCACGGATTCGAAGGATTCAGCCTCCGGAAGCACTGCCCGGTAGGATTCGGTGTTGGCCGCGATCTTCTGCGCTTCTATTGTATCTTTTGTAACAGTGAATATGGAGCTGAGCGCGACGCCCGCCAGGAGCGTGACCAGAGTCAGTACGATCACGGCCTTCGGTATGCGCTTCAGCAGGGATTTTTTCTTTTCGCCGTTCTGCAGTTTGATCTGAGATTTTCTGAACGCGTACGGTTTGGGGATTATGTACGTGTCTATCAGCGGGACCACCAGGTTTCCGATTATGATGGCGTAGCTGAACGAGTCTGCCGCGGATCCCAGTATCCTGAACAGGGCTCCTAGTCCTCCGATCAGGATGCCGTAAATCGTCTGTCCGAGACGGCTCACGGGGGATGTCACATAGTCGGTGGCCATGAAGAACGCACCGATCACCACGCCGCCTCCGCAAACATGGGCAAGCAGGAAGTTCACGTCGAACCCCTGTCCGCCGAACAGGCCCATGATCACGGTGAAGCTCAGGATTATCGATATCCAGATCTCACCGCGGATTATGTCCATTGCCCATAGGATAAGCCCGCCTACAAGAAGCGCAACGATGGAGTTCCCTATGACACCGTTGGACGTTCCGAGAAACATCTCGGTTATGTTGACTGCCCTGCCGGCTGTGAGCTCGGCTACCGGGGTGGCTGTTGCTACGCCGTCCACGCTGAACTGCGTCATGGTCTTGCCGAAGGAGATCAGGAGGAAGCACCTTGCCGCAAGAGCGGGGTTGAGAAAGTTCTTTCCAAGCCCTCCGAAGAAGCACTTGACCACCAGGATCGCGAACACGGATCCGAGGATGGGTATGTACAGAGGAACGGACGGGGAAAGCGTCAGCGCCAGCATAAGGCCGGTAAGGGCTGCGGATCCGTCCAGGAACGTGTTCGGCTTCTTGCATATCTTGTCGAATATGAATTCCGTCAGGACTGCTGAGATGATAGCCGAGAGTATGATCCAGAGAGAGTAGAGTCCATGGGTTATAACGCCTACTACGGTGGTCGGCAACAGAGCCAGGATCACAATCAGCATGATCTGCCGCGTGGTGAGCGGCCGTCTTACGTGGGGCGAAGAGGAAATGTTGAGCATGTTGTCCATCACTTACCGCCTCCGTTCGCTGCCGCGGCGGCTTTTCTTGCCGCCAGGATCTCGGCTTTGGCCTGCTTGAACACCTGGGTCAGCGGGCGCTTTGCGGGGCACGCGAACGCGCAGGACCCGCACTGTATGCATTCAAAACCGTAAAGTTTCTTTTCGTATCTTTCGTAATTATGCTGTTCTGCAGCCTCGAACATGAGCTCGGGGAGAAGCCCCTGGGGGCATACCCTCGTGCACCTTCCGCAGCGCAGGCAGTTGGTCATCTGTTTGAAAGCCTTCTCCGTCCCGTCCTCCGGAAGGAGCAGGATCCCGTTGGTCGTCTTGAC
>CACZSC010000227.1 GCA_902783755.1 uncultured Ruminococcus sp.
CAGATCAAGGTCCACATCATCAGAGAGAGCCGGGCCATCGATTACGCAAAATAACGGAACAGATCACAGCACCCCCTCGCACAGCCCGAAGGGGTGCTGATCATTTATGAGGACGGACAATATGCTCAAGAAATTCTTTCCCTACTACAGGCCTCACCTGAACATATTCATCCCGGACATGCTGGCCTCCCTTCTGGTGGCCCTCATCGGTCTTGCCTACCCGATAATCACGAGAAAGATGCTGAACGATTTCATCCCGGACAGGCAGTATGCCATGATCGTGGCGTTCGGGATGGCTTTGCTCGCCCTCTACACGGCAAGGATGCTCCTGAACTACTACATCCAGTACAAGGGGCACATGATGGGCGTATACATGCAGGCCCAGATGAGACGGGACATGTTCAACCATCTGGAGAAGCTCCCCTTCAGTTTCTATGATAGGAACGAAACCGGAAAGATTATGTCCAGGATGACGAACGACCTGATGGATATAAGCGAACTGGCACACCACGGGCCGGAGAACCTCATCATCTCCACGATCTCCATAATCGCATCCTTCACATACCTCGCCACCATAAACATCTTCCTGACTCTCATCATTTTCCTCGCCGTCCCCCTGCTTCTCGTCATCGCATATTTCCTTCGCAAGAGGATGAGGGACGCTTTCATGCGGGGACGCCAGTCCATCGCAAAGATCAACGCTTCGGTGGAATCAAGCATTTCCGGAATAAGGGTCACAAAAGCCTTTACCAACTCCGAAAAGGAAGCCGAGAAATTCGAGGACGGAAACGAAGAATTCGTAAAAGCCCGCAGAGACTCCTACAAGGCAATGGGCCAGTTCCATTCCGGCACCACCTTCGTCACGGACATATTCAACGTGATCATCCTGATTGCCGGCGGCCTGTTCCTCTATGAGGGGAAGATCGAGCTGGGTGACTACACCGCCTTCATAGTCTCGGTAAACATGTTCATCAATCCCGTCATGACCCTCATCAACTTCATGGAGCAGTACCAGAGCGGAATAACGGGGTTCGAGCGGTTCATCGAGATCATGAACGAGGCGCCGGAAAAGGATGCCCCTGCTTCGGAAGACATAGAACGCATAAACGGACATATAGAGATAAAGGATGTGACCTGCAGGTATGATACCGACATGCCGGTGCTCAAGGGCGTCTCGCTCGACATAAAGGCCGGAGAGACCTTCGCTCTGGTGGGCCCCTCGGGCGGAGGCAAGACCACCATCTGCCATCTGATCCCCCATTTCTACGATATCGAGGAAGGCTCCATCTGCATCGACGGCCGGGACATCAGGGAGTTCACTCTCGAGTCCCTCCGCCGGAACATCGGCATAGTCCAGCAGGACATATACCTCTTCAACTCCAGCATCAGGGACAATATATTATATGGAAGACTTGACGCCACGGAGGAGGAGGTCATCGACGCCGCGAAGCGAGCGAACATCCATGATTATGTGATGTCCCTGGATAACGGATATGACACTGAAATAGGCGAGAGAGGCGTGCGGCTGTCCGGGGGACAGAAGCAGAGGCTGTCCATCGCCAGGGTCTTCCTGAAGAATCCGCCTGTCCTTATCCTCGACGAAGCCACGAGCGCCCTTGACAACACGACCGAGATCCTGATCCAGCAGGCCCTGAACGAGCTCTGCAGGGGAAGGACGACTCTGGTGGTGGCCCACAGGCTCTCGACCATCAAGAACGCGGACAAGATCGCCGTTGTGGACGGCGGGAAGATAATCCAGCTCGGGACCCACGAAGAGCTCATAAAGGAAGACGGCATGTACTCTCAGCTGTACAACCTTCAGTTCAGGGCCAATTCCGGTGAACAGATCACCGGGGCCGGCAGCCTGGCGGAAAGCCTTCTTAAGCTCGGCTGATGACAAATACTTCGGTTTGTGATATACTTGTAGAAAAGAGAACTCCCTGGCATTTTTGTGTTCGGAGGCTTGGACATGCAGCAGAAAAACGCGGGAAAAGTACTTAAAATTCGGGAAAACATACGCTCGGTCTTCAGGGACGCGGGCTTTTCGGGATCCGATATCCTGCTTCCGGCGGACGTAGGCGCCCAGCTGTCGCTGACCGGCGAGATCCGCGCGAGGGGAAACCGGTTCGATGCGGATACCAGGCGGATCGCCCGTGCGGTGGAAAACGTCTCCCCCGTGAAATGCAGCCGGGCCGCCGTCGAAAAAAGCGTGAAAGACGGCAGGTATTTCGTGCTCTGCGGGGAGCTGGACCGTTTCGTTGCGATCGTCAGCTCCGTCCTCGAGCTCATCGACTCAGGCGCGTCGAAGTTCATAATCGCTGCCGACAGCCCGGAGGACCGGGACGAGATAGCCAGATCCTTCGAAGTCATGAAAGGATCCTCGGAGCTCGATCTGTCCGTGTATGAAAGCGACATCTCCGAGACAGGCAGCAGTTACGCCGCGTACGCCATGGCCTACAGCTTCCTCTCTTCAGACCTGCCCCAGGCGATGGTCATCTCCCGGGACTCCTTCTGCAGGAGCAACAACATAATCAACCGCCGGGACGGGGACAGATCCCCCGCCGCCCTGCTAGGCTGCTCGTCTCCGGTTGTGATCGTCTCGACTCCCACCATCAAGTCCGCGAAGAAGAT
This sequence comes from uncultured Ruminococcus sp., assembly GCA_902783755.1. Lineage (GTDB taxonomy): Bacteria > Bacillota > Clostridia > Oscillospirales > CAG-272 > UMGS1696. The sequence goes on from CACZSC010000227.1 coordinate 2,632, forward strand.
GGCCGCGAAATGCTCCGTCTTCTCCCCCTGCATGTCGGTCCTTTTCACAAGGGAGGTCAGCAGCATGAAGGCCGCAGTGCTTTTCAGCGCTTCCGTATCCCGTGAATCGAAGCAGGAAGACGCCGGCGTGGAACAGCTGGGTTTCTAGCCGCATCCCGGCCGGCTTCCGGCATCGCGAAAAATCTCTTGACAAAAACGATCCCCTTATTGTATAATCTCACCGTCGGTTTATCCGGCTTATGGCGACATAGCCAAGCGGTAAGGCAGAAGTCTGCAAAACTTTTATTCCCCGGTTCGATTCCGGGTGTCGCCTTATATTCGGTGTTACCTCGGGTAACACCTTTTTTGTTTCTGAAATCCACTATGTTCCGGAGGCCCGTATGACCACCACACTCAGAGATATATTCGAAGGAAAGAGCGTTTCCCTGATAGGAGCTGGCGTCTCGAACACGCCTCTTGCGGAAAAGCTGGCGCCCATCTGCTCAAAACTCACGGTACGCGACAGAAAGACTACAGAAGAGCTGGGAGAATCCGCCGCGGCCTTCACAGAGGCAGGCGCGGAACTCATCACCGGACCAGGCTATCTCAGGGATCTTAACGAGGATCTGATCCTCCGCTCCCCCGGCATAAGACCGGACATCCCGGAGTTCCTCGAAGCCGGAAAGGCGGGCTCCGTGGTGACGTCCGAGATAGAGCTGTTCCTGGCGCTGCACCCCTGCCGGGTGTTCGCCGTGACCGGAAGCGACGGGAAGACCACGACGACCACCATAACTTCAAAGCTCCTGGCCCCTGCCGGAAGAGTGCTTCTCGGCGGGAACATCGGCTCCCCCCTGCTCTACAGGCTGGACAGCATATCCGAGGACGACCTTCTCGCGGTGGAGCTCTCCTCCTTCCAGCTCATGACCATGGACGCGTATTTCGAAGCGGCGGCCATAACCAACATTACCCCCAACCATCTGAACTGGCACACCGGGATGGATGAATACATCAGGGCGAAGCGCAGGATCCTGGACCACTCGAAGAACAGCGTGCTCAATTACGACAATCCCGAGACCAGAAAGATCGCGGAGGAGCTACAGGCAGCCTGCAGGCCGGTGATACTTTTCTCCCTGGGTCCCATACCGGATTCGGCGCTGGGCAGCCGTGACGGCAGGATATGGTTCGACGGGGATTCGGTCCGGTCCGCGTTCAGCGGGGAGGACGAGAGGATCCTGCTCTCACGGCAAGACATAAAGCTGCCGGGTCTGCACAATATAGCGAACTACATGACCGCCATAGCCCTGACCCGCGGTTATTCGGACGAAGACACCATAAGACACACAGCCGGGAACTTCGGCGGCGTCGAACACAGGCTCGAGTTCGTAAGGGAGCTTGACGGCGTAACGTATATAAACGGATCGATAGACTCCTCACCCACAAGGACCGCAGCCGCCCTGTCCGCCATTTCCGACAGGCCCGTGGTCCTGATCGCCGGCGGATATGACAAGAACATCCCATACGAGCCTCTGGCGGAGAGCATCTTCTCCTCCACGGTGAGAAGGCTCGTCCTGGTGGGCGCCACCGCCGCGAAGATCGAAAAGGCGGTCACGGAACATCCGTCATATGAAGAAAAATCCGCGCAGGGCTTCGGATACACGGTATGCAGCACATTCGAGGATGCCGTGCTGACCGCCCGTAAGCTCGCGGTCCCCGGAGACACGGTGATCCTGTCCCCGGCCTCAGCCTCCTTTGACATGTTCAGGAACTTCGAGGAGAGGGGAAGGAGATTCAAGGAGCTCGTGAATTCACTCTGAGTATCCCGCGTTTTCAGGCGTTCCCATTTTTTGAAATTTGCTATTGACAAGCAATTTTTCACGTGATATAATCTTCCACGTCCGCAAAAAGGACGTCATATGCTGGTGTGGCTCAATGGCAGAGCAGCTGATTTGTAATCAGCAGGTTGTTGGTTCGACTCCGATCACCAGCTTACGGGGGAATTCCCGAGTGGCCAAAGGGGACAGACTGTAAATCTGCTGGCACCGCCTTCGGTGGTTCGAATCCACCTTCCCCCATGAAAAAACGTCTTCTGTCTAACATGGCATAAGGCGTTTTTCTTTGCTTTTCTGACGAAAAAATCCTGCAAATACAAGTACATTAAGAGGTTTTTGTGGTTTCACGCGGGCTCTCGGAGAGCCCGGTTTTTTCATTTTCAAGTCAAAATTCGTAGTGTACATTTAAGGTGAATTCGAGTAAGTCTGCCCATAATTGCATTATCGTTCGGAGCTTAGTATAATAAAGGCATTAAAAGAACTCGACAAACCAGGATTTGAAAAGGAAAAAACTGTGAGCATTATTACAAGTCTGACAAGGATGTGGTTAACGCGAAGCATAAGACCATTTACTTTTACGGATGATTATGATGAGGAGATTCCTTATTCCGACTGCGACAAGTTAGGGCTTTATGTACATATTCCGTTTTGTATATCAATCTGCAATTTCTGCCCTTACTGCAAAGAGATCTATAATAGAGATAAAATGAATGCATATATCGATGCACTTATAAAAGAGATCCGTATTGTCGGCAGTCAATATAATGAAAAGAAAACCGTCACAAGCCTCTATTTTGGCGGCGGGACGCCGGCTCTTGCGGTTGACCGTATAGGCGAGATAATCGGCGTGTTAAAAGAGTATTTCGAAATAACAGACGGGATAGGGATAGAATTGCACCCGAAAAATGTTAATCCGGACGTTTTAATAAAGCTGAAAGACGCCGGGGTCGACAGAATTAGCATCGGTGTACAGTCTTTTCTCGAAAAATATATAAGAACACTCGGTAGAACGGACGTTAACGCAGACAACTTGAAAATGACGCTTGCTAAAGTGCCGTTCAAAACCGTTTCAATGGATTTTATATTTGCGCTCCCGGATCAGACCTTTGACGATCTGAAATACGATATAGATAAGGCTTTTGAAATCGGCGCCAATCACGTAGCGATATATCCTTTTATTGATTTCACCTTTACGGACAGTAAAGTCAAAGCTATGACCAAAAAAGAAAAACACACGCTTTTGGACAAAGTAACGCTGTATTTTAAGGAAAAAGGGTATTACAGAAGTTCTATCTGGACGTTTTCGTCAGACGCTGACGCGAAGTATTCTTCAATGACAAGAGATAATTTCCTCGGTTTCGGTTGTTCAGCAGCGACGCTTTTAAAGAATCAGTTTAAGATAAATACATTTTCTGTTAAGGAGTATTGCAAGCGAATAGAAAGCAAAACCCTACCCACTTCGCTGACCATAAGGTTCAGGAAACGGCAGAGAATGACGTATTATCTTTTTTGGACCGCTTACGGCATGAAAGTGCCGCTGAAAGATTTCGAAGCTTTTTTCGGTGTCCCGTTAAAAAAAGTGTACGGATTTGAGATATGGCTTGCAAAAGTGCTTGGATTCATCAAAGAAGAGAACGGAGTGCTCGTAATGACTATGAAAGGGGCATTTTACTATCATTATTATGAGAATTTCTATACCCTTTCGTATATTGACAAAATGTGGGGACTTATGAGGAAAGAGGCATTCCCTAAAAAAATGAGGCTATAGCCTATGTTAAAGCTAGCTGTCGATTATATATCACCGCAAGGAGAATTCTCGAGAACATAATAATACAAATTCTCCGGTTAGTCAGCTGAAAGAAAAACAAATCAGGAATGATAACGCGAAGAGAAAAGGCAGAGCAAGAAGATACGTCTGACTTTTTTACCTAAAAACGGTACGATATTTGTGTTTCAGGCATGAAAAAAGACAAACCTGTCTTTCCGGCTCGTTTGTCTTTTTCTATTTCTACCGTATGTTCGGTACTATTCTGTTTTACCGGCGTCTATGCCGAGGGCCTTGCCCTCGTACATCCAGTCGTTCCACTCGAAATTCTTCCATATATTATAGTGCAGCCTGTGCATCTCCTCCACAAGGAGCAGCATCTTCATGACGGAACGTCTCGACGGTGTGAACTCGTAGAACTCGCCGTCCACGTACAGCGCGAATTTCGCCGTGCTCGTCATTATTATCAGCGAATACGTATACTCATATCCCAGCCTGAACTCCCAGGGCTCCCCGAGCTTTTCGCCCCTGAAGCACACTCCCGCATGGTCGATGGTGATCTTTCCCCTGCCGCAGGGCACGCTGGTGGCCATATGCTTCACGTATTCGTAGGGCGGCAGATACCCGACCTCCACCTCTTCGGTGAAGGAGTACTCCGGATCGTTCCTGATCTCGTCTATGATCTGTATCCGCTCTTCCTCTATCCATTTGGACGGAGACACGGGCAGGACGCATTTGTCATCGAAAGGCTCGAACTCGTAGTAATCGTTCACTTTCGCCCCGTTGCCGCAGGCGTTGCATCTTATGGTGTCGCCCGCCGCGGTCATATCCAGCTCCGCCCCGCATCTCGGGCATCTGTAGCAGAGCTCGTCGAGATGCTCGCAGCTGCGGCCGTGCATCTTCCATCTGATATGGTTTTTCCGGGTCCATTCATATTCGTCGTGTCTGAAGACCTCGTTGAGTTTCCTGTCTATCTCGTCGGGCGTCATGCTCTTCAGCTGTTCCGGAGTGAACAGGAGGCGCAGCCTGGCTTCCGTCCTTCCCCTCCTCTCTTCGAGATAGTGCTTGGTGCTGGTCAAGTACTGTCCCCTCATCTCAAGGAAGTACACGGGCACTTTCAGGAACTGTATGAACCTTCCGGAGCCGGGCACCACCGGCTGGTTCGTGCCGTAGATGGAACTCATGCCCTCCGGCGAAAAGGCGACCATCCCCTTCTGCCTGAGTATGGAGCTTATGGCCTTTACGCCCGGTATGTCCTGGTTGTATACCTTTTTCGGCAGGATCTGGTTCAGCCAGAACACCATCCTGAGATGGCTGCGGAAGAATTCGCTGTATCCCGCCACCATGTTGTATCTTCTGGGGAACGCCGCCTTCATCGTGAACAGATGGTCCACCCTCGAAAGGTGGTTCCACACGATGAGGCAGGGCAGATCCTCTTTCCGTATCTTTACTTCTTTTTCTATGTGCGGGTTGTATTTCGGCAGCAGGACCGTGGATCCTATGAGATCGTACAGTCCCGTCACTATCCTGCTGGGCGAATGGTATTTTCTCTTTGCCAGTTTCTCCTGCAGGGTCGGCTTCTTTTCTTCCATCTGAGGTTTCCTCCCGGTGTTGGGGTTTTGGGAACGGACCGTCATGTATTCTACCACAAAGGACATGTATAAGTCTATACCTTTGTTCCCGGAAGGCATGAGCAGCCGAAAAAACCGGGTCAGTTGACATTCGTGTCAAAAAACAGTATAATTATTCACGCCTGTGAGGTTCTCCCGGACTTCGGGAGATATTTTCCTTTTCCGCCCCTGCGCGGAGAAAGGATCATCGGAGGAACTGCCGTGAAAAAGTGCGCGATCGTCGGGATCAACTGGGGTGACGAAGGCAAGGGCCGGATGGTGGACCTTCTCACCGAAGACTATGATATCGTCATCAGATTCCAGGGAGGCGGGAACGCCGGCCACACCGTCATCAACGACCTCGGGAAATTCGCCCTGCACCTTCTTCCATCCGGAGTGTTCAGGCCCGGTGTGGTGAACATCCTCGGGAACGGAGTGGCTCTGGATCCGGAAAGCCTGGTGAACGAGCTGGAAGACGTAAAGAGCAAAGGCGTGGAGATCACTCCCAAAAACCTTAAGATAAGCGACAGAGCCTCGCTCCTCATGCCCTGGCATAAGAAGCTGGACGAGCTTGAGGAGATCAGGCTGGCCGACAAGAAATACGGGTCCACGAAGCAGGGGATCGCGCCCTTCTACTCAGACAAATACCAGAAGAAGACCGTACTGGCGGGAGAGCTTTTCCATCCCGAGACCCTCATCGGACACATCCGGGATCTTCTCGAGTGGAAGAACCTGATCATCACGAAGGTCTACGGCGCTGAGCCGTACACCATGGAGATGATGTCTGACTGGCTGGATACCTGCTGCGAGGCAATCAAACCCTACATATGCGATACCGGCAGATTCCTGAGAGAAGCGGAAAAACAGGGGAAATCCGTGCTGTTCGAGGCTCAGCTGGGGTCCCTCAGGGACCTTGACTACGGCATATACCCGTACACCACATCATCCAACACCACCGCCGCCTTCGCATCCATAGGAAGCGGATACCCGGCATTGCGTCCGGACACCGTCATAGGCGTCGTCAAAGCCTATTCCACCTGCGTGGGAGAAGGCCCCTTCGTGTGCGAGATGTTCGGCGAAGAAGCGGAAAAGCTCAGGGAAAAAGGCCACGAATACGGCGCGAAGACCGGACGTCCCAGAAGAGTGGGACCCCTCGACATAGTGGCGACCCGCTACGGAGTGGAAGTACAGGCGGCCACCGAGATCGCCCTCACGAAGCTCGACGTCCTGAGCTATATGGACCGGATCCCCGTATGCACGGCATACAGGCTGAACGGTGAAGTCACGGACGATTTCCCGTTCCCGTCGGAGCTCGCCTCTGCGGAGCCGGTCATCGAGTATTTCGAGGGATGGAACACCGATATCTCCGGAGTCAGAAGGTGGGACGACCTGCCCGATGCCGCGAGGAGATATGTGGAATATATCGAAAAAGAGATCCGCTGCCCCATCACGTACGTCTCGGTGGGACCGGAGCGTGAAAGCATAATACTGAGGAAGTAAGGCTATATCGAACATATGACGGCCGTTCCGGCGGCCGTCAGCATATACCCTTCTCTGTATATTTATTCATCAATTGTGAATTTTGATACACCCAAGGGCTGTGAGGTCAACATATGGAATTCAACAGGAAGCTGATACTGGAAAACGGTGACGAATACAGGGGATACCTTTTCGGCTCGGACGAGGACAAAGTCCTGGAGCTTGTTTTCAACACGTCCATGGTCGGTTATCAGGAGATCGTCTCCGATCCTTCATATACATACCAGGCGGTCGTCATGACATATCCCCTGATAGGGAACTACGGGATGAACGCCGACGACTACGAATCCGCCCGGCCCAGCATCGGCGCGCTCATAGTAAGGGAATACAATGACGAGCCGTCCAATTTCAGAAGTTCCGAGACCCTGGGATCCGTCATGAAAAGGTTCGGGATCTCCGGGATCTTCGGGATAGATACCAGAAAACTGACCCGTCACATACGGGACTTCGGCTCATGCAAGGTACTCATAACCGGGATATCCACGGCTGCAGAGGAAGGCAGGAAGATACTGGCAGGAACGGACATCCCGAAGGACGCCGTTTCTCTGGTGAGCAGAAAGAAACCGTTCTCGGTGCCGTCCTCCGACAGTGTCTTCAGGGTGGCCGCCATAGACTGCGGGATGAAGCTCAACATACTGAGATCCCTGACCGGCCGTGGCTGCGACGTGACCGTCTTTCCCTGGAACACGGAACCCGGGGAGATCGAACGGATCCGTCCGGACGGCATCTTCATCTCCAACGGCCCCGGCGACCCCACGGACGTCCCCGAGACCATATCCGCGGTAAAGTCCCTCTTAGGGAAGTATCCCGTGTTCGGCATCTGTCTCGGGCACCAGATAATATCCCTGGCATACGGGGCCCGCACATACAAGCTCAAGTTCGGCCACAGGGGAGGAAACCACCCGGTGAAGAACCTGGAGACCGGCAAGATAGAGATCACTTCACAGAACCACTCCTATGCCGTGGATGCCGGCAGCCTTGCGGGCACTCCCCTCGAAGTGACCCACGTGAACCTGCTGGACGGCACGGTAGAAGGCGTCAGATGCGCCCGGGATCATGTGTTCAGCGTACAGTATCACCCTGAATCAGCGCCCGGTCCCCAGGACAGTTCGTATCTGTTCGACCGCTTCCTCGGAATGATGAGGGAGGTGAAATTCAATGCCCAGAAGAACTGACATAAAGAAGATCCTTGTCATCGGCTCCGGCCCCATCGTCATAGGGCAGGCCGCCGAGTTCGACTACGCCGGCACCCAGGCCTGCCTGTCCCTGAAAGAGGAAGGCTACGAGGTGGTGCTGTGCAATTCGAACCCCGCCACCATAATGACAGACCCGGCCATAGCAGACAAGGTATACATGGAGCCTCTCACTCTGGATTTTCTCGCCAAGGTGATACGCATGGAGCGCCCCGATGCCATCCTTCCCGGGATCGGCGGCCAGACGGGCCTCAATCTTTCCGCGGAGCTCGAGAAGACCGGGGTCCTTTCCGAATGCGGAGTGGAGCTCCTCGGCACCCGTTTCGACAGCATACAGAAAGCCGAGGACAGGGAGCTCTTCAAGGAACTGTGCCAGGCGATCGGCGAGCCCGTGCTGCCATCCGAAGTCTCCTCCTCTGTGGATGAGGCCCTTGCCGCGGCGGAGAAAATCGGTTATCCCGTGGTTCTCCGCCCCGCCTTCACCCTCGGCGGCACCGGAGGCGGATTCGCGTCGGACGCCGCGGAACTCGTGTCCATCATGAAAAACGCCCTTTCCCTTTCGCCCGTGAAACAGGTGCTGGTGGAAAAGAGCGTGCGTGGATACAAGGAAATAGAATATGAGGTGATGCGGGACAGCAACGACACCGCCATCACCATATGCAACATGGAGAACCTGGACCCCGTGGGCATCCATACCGGCGACTCCATCGTCGTATGCCCTTCCCAGACGCTTACCAACCGTGAGTACCATATGCTCAGGGACAGCGCCCTGAGGGTGATCCGGGCCCTGAAGATAGAAGGGGGATGCAACGTGCAGTTCGCCCTTGACCCGAATTCCTTCAGATACTACCTGATAGAGGTCAATCCCCGGGTGTCCCGTTCCTCCGCCCTGGCGTCCAAGGCCAGCGGATATCCCATCGCAAGGGTGTCGGCGAAGATCGGGGTCGGCATGACCCTCGACGAGATCCGGATAGCGAACACGCCGGCTTCGTTCGAGCCCACCCTGGATTACGTCGTATGCAAGATCCCCCGATTCCCCTTCGACAAGTTCGCGGACGCCAGCAACACCCTTTCGACCCAGATGAAAGCCACCGGCGAGGTGATGAGCGTCGGGAGGACCTTCGAGGAAAGCCTCCTGAAGGCAGTCAGGTCCCTTGAGACCGGCCACAGCCATCTCTACGACAGCAGGTTCGACAGCGTATCCTCCGATGAGCTGCTCTGCTACATAGCCGAGGGAAAGGACGACAGGATCTTCGCCATAGCCGAGCTGCTGCGCCGGGGGACAGACGCCGACATCATCTTTGAAAGGTCGCAGATCGACAGGTTCTTCATCCGCAAGCTGAAGAAGATCGTGGATACGGAATCCCAGCTGAGGTCCTCGCCTATGGATCCCGGGCTCCTTTCGGAAGCGAAGAAAACGGGATTCTCCGACGCAGCTGTCGCCGCTCTGTGGGGCACGGACGAGAGCTCCGTGTTCGCCATGAGGCAGGAAAACGGCATCGTGCCCGTGTACAAGATGATCGACACCTGCGCATCGGAATTCGAAAGCTATGTCCCGTATTTTTACTCCACGTACGAGGAGGAGAATGAGTCCAGAGTATCCGGAAAGAAGAAAGTGATCGTGCTGGGCGCGGGTCCCATAAGGATCGGCCAGGGAGTCGAGTTCGACTACTCTACCGTCCATGCGGTGAAGACCATAAAGAACGCCGGATACGAGGCGATCATAATAAACAACAACCCCGAGACCGTATCCACGGACTACACCACCTCGGACAAGCTATACTTCGAGCCACTGTGCGTCGAGGACGTGATGAACATAATCGTCCTCGAGAAGCCCGAGGGCGTGATAGCCACCCTGGGCGGCCAGACCGCCATTAACCTGGCGAAGCCCCTCAGCGACCGGGGCGTCAGGATCATAGGCACCGACTGCGCCGCCATAGAGAAGGCCGAGAACCGGGACGAATTCGAGAAGCTCCTTCTCGAGCTGGGGATCCCCCAGCCGAAGGGCCGGGCCGTCACCAGCATAGAGGAGGGCGTCAGGGCCGCCGAAGAGATCGGATATCCAGTCCTGGTCCGTCCCAGCTTCGTGCTCGGCGGCAGGGCGATGCAGATCGTGGCCAAGGAAAAGGACCTGAGGGAATACCTGAAAACGGCCGTCGAGATCAACACCGAGAAACCGGTCCTCGTGGACAAGTACATCCGCGGCAAGGAAGTCGAAGTGGACGCCATATGCGACGGCAGACAGGTGTTCGTGCCCGGCATAATGGAGCTCGTGGAACGGACCGGCGTCCATTCCGGCGACTCCGTAAGCGTATATCCCCCCTATTCCCTTTCCGAAAAAGTGCAGAAGACCATTATCGGGTACTCGGAGAAGCTGGGGCTCGGGATAGGCATCGTCGGACTGTTCAACATCCAGTTCATCGTAGACCGGGACGAGAACGTGTATATAATCGAAGTGAACCCCCGTTCCTCAAGGACGGTGCCCTTCCTCTCGAAAGCCACCGGCTACAGTCTTCCCGATATAGCGACCCTGGCCACTCTGGGCGTCTCCCTGAAGGAGCAGGGCGTGGACTCCCTGAAGCCGAAAAAGAGCTCCAGATATTATGTCAAGGTCCCTTCCTTCTCCTTCTCGAAGCTCAAGGGCATGGATTCATATCTGTCACCTGAAATGAAATCCACCGGCGAGGCCATAGGATATGACAGACAGCTGCACAGGGCAGCGTACAAGGCCCTGATCGCCTCGGGCCTTACACTGAAGAACTTCGGAACGGTGCTCTTCAGCGTGGCGGACGAGGACAAGGCGGAGACACTGCCGCTGGCAGTGCGCTTCTACAACATGGGGTTCCATCTCGAGGCCACCACGGTAACGGCGGAATACTTCAGGGCCAGGGGCGTGGACGTCAAACTGGTGCACAAGCCCAGCGAAGGCAGCCAGGAAGTCATAGACTCCCTGAAATCCGGTCATATAAGCTACGTCATAAACACGAGGGCCATCCTCTCCGGCAACCACTTCGGCGACGGCGTGGCGATCCGGCAGACTGCGGCGCAGAACAACATCACCACCCTGACATCCCTGGACACGGCAAGGATGCTCCTTGACGTCCTTGAAGAGATAAACCTTGGAGTGTCAACGATAGACGAATAGGAAAAAGCTGCCACCCCGGCAGCTTTTTCTTCGTCTTTCCGGGCAAAATCGACCCGCCGAATATTTACAACTGACGGCATATGGCTGTATAATACTCACGTAAACACAGAAGCGAAGGACGGCATATGTATTTATGAAAGTTTTGAAGAAGGTCCTGCCTTATGCCATAACGGTACTGATGGCGGTGATACTCGCCATAGACTATGATCTTTTCATCGTGGAGAACGAGTTCGCGCCTGCCGGGCTGAACGGTCTTGCCACCATGATCCAGTACATGACCGGGTTCAGCATAGGCTACATGTCCCTGCTCATCAATCTTCCGCTGTGCATCCTGGCGTTTTTCCTCATAGACAGGAAATTCGCCGTCACCTCTTTCGTGTTCGTTGTCGTTTACTCTTTCTCATACCTCTTCCTGCAGAGCCTGGATCTCTCCTTCATCAGGTACCACGCCTTCGGGCACAACACCATATTCCCCGCGATCATAAGCGGCGTCATAGGCGGGTTCGTGGGCGGCGTGTGCATAAAGTACGGCTCATCCACCGGCGGCACGGATATAATCTCCAAATACATAAACAAGAAACACCCGAACTTCAACTTCTTCCTGGTGACCTTCATACTGAACACGGTCATCGCCGTCGTTTCTCTGTTCGTATATTCAAAGGAAGGCTCCCTGAACTATGAACCGGTCGCCCTTTGCATAACGTACTGCTTCATATCGTTCTTCGTAGGAAACTATATAATAAAAGGTACGAAATCCGCATACAAGTTCACCGTCATAACAGAGCATCCCGATGAGATCCTCGAGGAGATCAACCACGCGATCAAACACGGGGCCACCAAGCTTGAGGCCCATGGAGGCTATACCAACTCCAGAAAGACAGTCCTGATCTGCGTGGTCAACAAGCACCAGCTCCTTGATTTCACCAAGATCATCGACAGATATGAAGATACATTCTCGTTCTACGAAATGGTCTATGAGACCTACGGCAATTTCGCGAACGTAAGATCGAAACTGAAGCGCAAAAGAAAAAAGGATCCCGAATAACCATACGGCATCAAGGAAAAAGAGGAGGCTCCGCAGTTCACAGTGCGGGTCTCCTCTTATATTTTTGCTGAAAGCGGCTTTTCCGGGTCATCACCAGAAATCATCCCATTCTATATCGTCGGCATATTCCCTGAGGAACGAGTAGATCTTTTCTTCGTTCGCAAACAGATCCCTGATGATGTCCGCATACTTTTCCGCCAGTTCCCGGTGCACGGCATCTATATAGACGCAGTACATCATCGCTTCCGGATCCGTGTTCATCACTTCCAGAATATCAGGAGCGTTCTTTTCAAGATAACAGTTCAGAAAAGCCTCCCAGTTATATCCGTTCATATATGCCCGCGGGCAGATCGTTTTCATTTTTTCGGCGATCTGCAAGACGTTGTCCTCGTCCACATAAAACAATATCGCATAAACGTCATCCAGCAAAAGCATGTTCACACTGTCAGTCACGGCAAGCTCCTTACCCCCTTCTCCATCTGTTCCACTGTCCGTTGCCTGTGCCTCCTGGACCTCGGCTTCCCGGTTGCAGGAGATGCATGCCGCTGAGAGCAGGCACGAAACGGCCGTAACCAGGCAGATCGCCCTGATCCTTATACTCATATTTCTTTCCTCTTTCTTTCACAACTGTTTTTTGTTTTCGAAGCCGTTTCCTTCTCTGTCCACACGCTCACGGCTGCGGCTGGCTGTCATCTTCCCTGCCAAAGGAAGTATATCGCTCTTGAAAGGAAATGTGTGGTCAGCTCGAGCAGAACAAGTGTTATCACCGCAAGCAGCAGGATCACCAGTCTGAATATCCATTTTTTCTTCCTGGCATCGTCAGCCGAAGTATGCGATCTGCTGTCTTTCTCCTTCGTGTCGAATACCGCGCCGCAGTCAGGGCATACAATGAACTGTCCCTTCTGCTGGAGGCTCACTCCTCCGCACACCCGGCACTTTTCTATCGTGTCTTTCACGCCTTACCTCCGGCCCGTTATTTCCCGGGTCATATCTCTATCGTATTGTTTTCGTAATTCTCCTTCAGCTTGAGCTCTTTCTTTTCCTGCAGTTCCTCGACCTTCCTCCTGGAAAGCGGATACAGCACGAACAGCAGTACCGCCATTATCCCGAACAGGACCGCGGGAATGAGCGTCGCGAGGTCATACATGGTCTTCAGGTTCTCGAGCGTCTGGACAGCGCCCTTTTCGTATTTGTAGTTCATGCCGAGCAGCGCACCGTTGACGCATATGGCGGCCAGTACGCCTCCCAGCTTCCTGAAAAAGTTGAACATGGCATATGAGGTGCCGTCGTCCCTCATGCCGTGGCAGACCTCGATGCCGTCCACCACATCCGTGAACATGGCCCACAGCTGCATAACGAGGGTCGTAAGTCCAAGCCCGCTTATGAAGTTCATGGCCAGGAACACCCAGATGAGCACCGAAGGATCGAGTCCTCTCAGGAAGAACAGGACCAGATTGGCCAGCGCAGCCAGCGCCACCCCTACGGCAGTCACTTCCTTCTTTCCCCTCCTGCGGGCCATACCGGGCAGTATGAACATGAATATGAGCATCGGTGAGTAGGAGCAGAACTGGGATACGAGATTCATCCAGTTTGCATGGAAATAGTCGTTGAACAGATAGGTGTAGAAGCTCTGCGTGAACATCTGTCCGGCAAGCAGGAGCAGCCCTGCCATGCTGAGCACGATGAACGCCCTGTCTCTCAGTACGATGCCGAGTGCCTTTTTCAGGGCCCCTTTCTCCTTGGGACGGGGCTTTGTCTTTACCCGTTCCCTGTTCAGGAAATAGCTTACGATGAGCATCACCATGGTCGCCGCGGCCATGATTATCACACCCGTGATCACCGGGCCGTACTGCATGTCGGTTATGGCTTTCCCGTTTTCTCCGATTACAGCGTTCCCGGAAGCGTCAGTCCTTTTCGCGTACGCAAAGCTTGCTATCAGAAGGACAGGTACCGAACCGAGGGCCGCGCCGATCGAACGGAACACGGACAGCTTGTTTCTCTCTCCGACGTCAGTCGTCACGACGGATGCGAGTATCCCGTACGGGATCTGTACGACCGTGTATGCCATTCCGAACAGCACATAGGTAACCGTGGCGTAGATGCACGTGGCAGTCACGTTCCCAGCCTCTCCCGCCCACGGGAACTTTATGAACATGAAAACCGAGCATACCGCCAGGGGAACGGCGATGTACAGGAACCACTGCTTGTATCTTCCGCCCCTGCCGGGCTTGACGGTGTCGCATATGCGTCCCATCACCGGGTCATTGAGGGTGTCGAATATCCTTACGGCGATGAACATGATCATGATGAAAAGCGGACTCAGATGGAATATGTCGGTATAGAATTTCTGCAGCAGAGTGGTAACAAGGCTGTATACCAGGCAGCCTGCCGCATCCACCATGGCGTATCCGAAGTAGTCACGGGCCCTGAGCCCGCTGGTCCGCTGTATGAAGGTCTTGGTCTCCTCCATCGTCATTTTCCTCCGTTCCCCGGAATCCGGTCTTCCGTCTCTTCCATTATATCCGTCCCGATCTGTTTTTGCAAGCAGGATCCGTCCTTTGTTCCTTGACAACACCGCGCCCTGATACTAAAATATGGATGAAACAAATCGAGATACAGGAGGCCTTATCATGGTCAAGATAGGAATCGTCGGAGCAAGGGGAGTTTACGTGGCGGGCGCGATTTCCGCGATGCCCGACCGGGCAAAAGTCACCGCAGTGTGCGACATCGATGAAGAGGTCCTGAAACGCTCCTGCGAGCGCGTGCTGGAGCTCGGCGCCAACACCGAACTGCCGAAAGCATACAGGGTATATGAAGACATGCTGTCCTCGGCGGACATCGACGCCGTCGTCATTTCCACGCCGATGCAGTGTCACGTTCCCCAGGCCATGCTGGCGCTGGAGGCAGGCAAGCATGTCATGTGCGAGGTGACCGCCGGCGTGACCATGGACGAGCTGTTCTGGCTGGTGGACGCAGTGGAATCCTCAGGCAGGATATTCATGTACGCGGAGAACTACTGCTATATGCCGGAAGTCCAGCTTGTAAGGGAGCTGGTGAAGCGGGGCATGCTGGGAGACATATATTACGGCGAAGGGGAATACACCCACGACTGCACGGGTCTCTGCTTCCATGACGGCCGGAAGACCTGGAGGCACTACTGGCAGATGGGGACACGCGGAGCGTTCTACCCCACCCATTCCCTGGGGCCGGTCATGCAGTGCTTCGATGACGACCGGATCGTATCCATCGCATCCTTCTCTTCCGGGAACCACAATCCCTACGGCCTCAGGAACGATGACGTGACACAGACCCTGTGCCAGCTTGCCAGCGGCAAGCTCGTCAAGGTCCGCGTGGACACCGTCTCTCCGCGGCCTCACCTCATGAACTATTACCAGATACAGGGGACGAAGGGATGCTTCGAGATGCCGCGGCTCGGCGGCGAAGCCAAGATCGCCATAGCGACGGAAGAGGATCCCCGGGGATTCGAGCACTGGCGTCCCCTTTCCGATTTCAATGAATATCTCCCGGAGAGATACCGCAGGAACGAAGGCATCAATGCCGGGCACGGCGGCGGAGACTACTATATCGTATGGGACTTCATAGATGCCGTGGAAAAGAACGTCATGCCCGAGCTCAACGTATACAAGGCGGCAGAATGGACCGCCGTCGCGCTGCTGTCCCAGCTTTCGGTGACCAACAACGGACG
>CACZSC010000228.1 GCA_902783755.1 uncultured Ruminococcus sp.
ACGCCGGGAGAAACAACCTGTACATGCAGAAGGTCTCATTCCGGGAACATATCCGCCTGAGCCAGAAAAACCATCTGCCTCTTGTGCTTCATCTGCGCGGGGAGGATGCTTTCAGCCAGGCGATCTCCGTGATGAAGAATGGCCAGATGGCGAACATTCATTACCGCGGGGTCGTACACTGCTTTCACGGAACAAGGGAAGACATGGATATGATGCTTGACGGCGGCCGGAATGATTTCGTATTCGGAATCGGAGGCATGATCACATACCCGGAACGCGGCGCCGTGCTTCGCGATACGCTCAGGAACGCTCCGGCTGAGGCAGATATTCTCTCAAAACTCGTCCTCGAAACAGATTCACCGTACCTTGCGCCGCAGGCAAAGCTGAAGCAGGGGATCACCAGAAACACGGCAGGCTGCCTTACCGAGGTCATACCGCTGATCGCTGAGCTCCTGAGTGTTCCGGCGGAGGAGGTCATCCGGCGTACAGATGAGAATGCCCGCAGAATGTTTGGCCTGTGACCACGGGATCCGGAAACAGATTCAACTACAGGTTTGTTGGAAAAGTCTGCGATCCCTTTATACTCATCTTATAGAAGCCAGCGTGCTGTTTATGAGATGAGTGAGGGATGCATATGAAAACAGAAAAGAATATACTCCGGAGAATTCTTCGCGGCCTGATGATCACCATGGTCATGCTCTCTGCCATGACTACAGCTGTATATGCTTACGATACGAAGACTGCGTACTTTAACAAGGGTTATAAAAAGAGCGGCGCGTACAGCCAGGACATCGTGGCGATCGCGAAAGCCCAGACAGGGAAAACCAAGGCGCAGCTTCACTACGCGGAAGCCTGGTGCGTGGATTTCGTTCTCGACTGCGCAAAGCTTGCAGGCATTCCCGACAGCATTATCCCGAACGGGAAAAAGACATACGGAAACGCCGGAACGCTGTACAACCTGATCATGAAGTCAGGGGGCAGGAGAACAACGAGCCCCGTCAAAGGCGATCTTGTATTTTATTACTGTTCATCCAGCGGGAAATATGTCCACGCAGGCATCTATGAAGGCGGCGGATACGCCATCGAGGGAAACGTCAGCGGCAAGGTCCTGCGTTACAAGCCGAAAAACTATATCGACAGCCACGGACACTCCGTCGCTTCGGGAACGGTGAAGACGATCTATGTGGAGCCTGACTACAAAGAGATCAGCAGATGCGCCATTCAGGCGCCGGCAGTCACTTACCGCGGAAAAGATACGAGGACAAATGTCAGCGTATCCTACAGAAACCAGAAACTCACTTCGGCGGATTACTCGGTTTCCTACTCGGGTAATTCGGCGGCGGGAACAGGCAGAGTCACGGTCACCGGCAAGGGCAGATTCAGGGGGTCCGTCACAAAAACATTTACGATCAGCAGGGCTGACATCAAAGACCTTGGCCTGTACATGACAAACGGCCAGAAATACAGGACCTATACGGGCAAGGCAGTCAGGACATCCTTCATACTCTGGAACGCCTCCGGGCAGCTGCTTCGCTCCGGCACGGATTATACGGTAAAGTATTCCGGAAACAAAAAGATCGGATCGGCAAAGATGACGGTCACAGGAAAAGGGAATTACACAGGCACCCGCACGGTATCGTTTGTGATCGTTCCGAAGCAGGTGGCAAAACCGTCCGTCAGCACGAAGG
This sequence comes from uncultured Ruminococcus sp., assembly GCA_902783755.1. Lineage (GTDB taxonomy): Bacteria > Bacillota > Clostridia > Oscillospirales > CAG-272 > UMGS1696. The sequence goes on from CACZSC010000228.1 coordinate 1,689, forward strand.
TAAGGGGCTTTACCGTTAAATTCAAGGCACCCGCGGGAGGAGCGTCCGGCTACCGGATCAGCTACAAGAGGCATTCATCCTCGGCCTGGACGCATGTGTACGTCAAAGCGTCCGCAACGACCGTTACGCTCCGGAAACTCTCTGCTTTCGCCGTCTATGACGTCAAAGTCACAGCTTTTGTGACAGTCGGGAAGACAAGATATTTTGGAACGGAATCAAAGAGTTCCTCGGTATTAACACTTTAACAGAAAACGGCAGATATACCGGAAATCCGAACGGTATACCTGCCGCTTTTTATGTTTTCTGCATGGTGAACTCAGAACTGCGCCGCCATGGATTTAAAAATAACTTACCTTGACCCGCTTGCCCATGCGTTTCAGACAGGCCGACAATTCCTCCACAAGGTTCATCTTTATGTTGAAATTGATGGGAAGATCGGGATTCTGGTGCGCCGGGTTTATGGCTCTTCCTACGTAAAAATTTATGTCTGTTGCTTCCTCGAACAGAAGCTGGCAGATGCGGGAAGCACCATCCCGGCCGAAGCTCCATTTTTCATAGAACTCGTTCTTCTCAAGGTAGTCTTTCGCGTATTCGACCACGCGGTTCATCGTTACGACGCCCTCTGTGACGAGGTCCACGCCATCAAGTTCAGCGGTCGGCGGGATATCGCTTCCCCTGTCGTAGGCAAGGCTGACTCTCAGCTGCTTGTGCAGATGTTTTGCCGCGATGGACGCAGTCGTACCGCCGCAGACGATGTGCTTCCCCTCCTTGGAGAAAAACAGGTTCATCATTCTCGTACAGTCATCGGGATCCGAAGGCGGACCGAAAAGGATGTTCATCGGTACGCGCCGGCGGATCTGGACCACACAGGCCGTCGCGTCGTCGCCCGGCTTGTTACCGTAGAGCTTGTTGCATTCATCCACAAGCAGGGTGCAGAGCCCTTGGCTGTATAACCTGCGCCGGACATGTCCGCCATAAACTGCGCGATATCATCGCGCTTCCAGCCGAAATTGTAGGAGAGGCCGATTCCCGCGTGCGGGCATCC
>CACZSC010000229.1 GCA_902783755.1 uncultured Ruminococcus sp.
GCCACTTCGGAGTCGGTCTACCGGAATCTTTCAAAGCTGGGAGACTCCGAATTCGGACTGGACTACGAAAGCGTGACGTTCGACATGGATGACGGGCTTTGGATATCTTCCTCGGAGCTGAACGCGCTCAGAAGAGATGCTGTGACGGCCCTGCTCGAAGACATCCGCGGAGGAGACGAAATTGTCCGTCCGGTACCGGACAGGACTTTCTTCAGATCCTGCGAGATCGCCGAAATCGCGGTCTTTGAAAACGATTTTGACGAACCGGCTCTCCGTTCTCTTGCAGATTCATTTGACAGGATATTCGTGTATCCGGAACATCTCGGAAAATTCCTTTCGGTCTTTTCCCGCTCTGGAACGGATATATCCGGAAAAACGGGGATCCTGTTCCCTGTCATCCCTCCGGATCCGGACCGTCTTTCCGTTATGCTGGCTTCTGCCAGAGAAAGCGGGATCGGATATGCCCTGTGCCATACTCCGGGAGAGATAGCGATTGCCGCAGAATCAGGTTTCAGGGTCACGGGATCATACCGGTGCAATCTTACAAACTCGCCTGCCTGCTCAGTATACGAAAAGCTGGGCTGCGATTCCGTCATTCTTTCTCCGGAACTGCCCTCTGGCGGAGTCAGAAACATAGGAAAGACCCTGAGCATCTCTGTCGGCTGCGTTGTCTACGGGAACATCCCCTGCATGACGACTGCGCGGTGTGTGCTCTGCGGCGGAAACTGCGTGAAAGGAAACACAGGCGGCAGGGACCCCCGGGCTCATCCGCATTTCTGCATGGACTATATCTCGGACAGAAAGGGAGAAAGGTTCCCGGTGATCGGCGCTCCCGACTGTTCCAGCGTCATATACAACTCGACCCCGGTCTGGATGGCCGACAGGATCGGCGATGTCACGAGGAAAGACGGCCGTTCGTTCCACCACTTCATTTTCACGACGGAAACAGGCCGCGAAGCGGCAAGGATCATCTCTGACTACGAACTAAGAAGACCCGGCGCGGGCAGAAGGATATAAGGAGAAAAACCTATGGAAATAAAAGTCAAGATCAAAAAACTGTCAGAAAGGGCCAGGATCCCCGAATATCAGACGCCCGGAGCGGCTGCGGTGGATCTGTGTGCTCTTCTTGATCAGCCTGTCATCCTGCCCCCCGGATCAACGGCGCTCATCCCTACCGGGATCTCCATAGACTGCGGCGCCTCGGTGACAGCTCTCATTTTTCCGAGAAGCGGCCTCGCGTCAAAACGCGGCATTGCCCTCGCAAACTGTGTAGGCGTCATCGACTCGGACTACAGGGGCGAGGTCAAGGTGGCTCTGACGAACCATGGGAAAGAGGACTTTACCGTATGCGACGGAGACCGGATCGCCCAGATGGGGTTCTTCCCGGTACTCAGGGCAGATTTTATTGAACAGAGCGATCTCGACGAAACCGAAAGAGGCGAAGGCGGATTCGGACACACCGGCGTCGGCAACTGACAGTCCGAGGAGAATTGCATTTTGGAAAAACAGCTGAAAATCATACTCGCGTCCGCCTCTCCCAGGCGGCACGAACTGCTCGACATGGCGGGAATTGAGCATGAAGTCATCGTGTCGAGCGCAGACGAGTCTTCCGTTGCTTTTGTTCCAGGCCACCCGGAAAAGTACGTTATGGAAATCTCCCTTGTAAAAAACAGAGCAGTTTCGGAATATCTTGCGGAGGCGGGATACTCGAGAAATGACTGTGTGGTCATATCGGCGGACACTCTCGTCTACTGCCCGGAAACCGATCTTCCTCTCGGAAAGCCGAAAGACGAAAAAGACGCCTTCAGGATGCTGAAACTGCTCTCCGGCTCCACCCACTCCGTGATAACAGGCGTAACCATTGCAGGCGGCCGGGACACAAAGCCCGACACCTTCTGTTCACTGACGAAAGTCTCTTTCCGTGAACTTGACGACGCGGAGATCGGAGATTACGTCAGATCGGGAGAACCCATGGACAAAGCTGGCGCATACGGCATCCAGGGCAACGCGTGCAGATTCGTCGAAAGGATTGACGGCGACTATTACAACGTTGTCGGGCTGCCCGTATGCGAGATCGTCTCGCGGCTGAAAAAATACGGTATCCGAACGGTATACACAAAACAGGAAAGTAGGTGCTGAAATTGAAGGTAATCGGAATCGACCTTGGCACAGCTAATACCATTATATATGTAAAGGGCGTCGGTATAGCTCTCCGCGAACCCTCCGTGGTGGCGGTGGATGCAAAAACCAGGCGCGTGATGTCTGTGGGCAACGAAGCCAAACTCATGCTGGGCAAGACGCCTGGCTCGATCATGGCCATGCGCCCTCTTAAGGACGGTGTCATCGCGGAATTCGACATCACGGCAAAGATGCTCAGCCACTATTTCAAAAAAGTGGCCGGAAGCACCATATTCAGCCGTCCCAGAGTGGTCGTCTGTATCCCGTACGGAGTGACGGAAGTGGAGAAGCGCGCCGTCGAGGAAGTAACTCTTGAAGCCGGGGCCCAGTCCGTCGCCCTCATCGAAGAGCCTGTGGCTGCAGCCTTCGGAAGCGGACTCAGGGTCGATGACATACACGGTTCGATGATAGTGGATATCGGCGGCGGCACCACGGAAGTTGCGGTCCTGTCCATGGGAGGCATAGTCATCTCCAACTCTCTGAGGATCGCGGGAGACGAGCTGGATTATGCCATAAGAGACTATATCAAACGTGAATACGGAATCCTGATTGGCGACACCATGGCCGAATCACTGAAAAAAAAGATCGGCTCCGCCCACTATTACATAGACAGGGGATCTATCGATGTCAGGGGCAGAAACGTTCTCACCGGCCTGCCGGCAGTACAAACGATAACCACCCTTGACCTGTGGCGGGCAATGAGCGAAGAGCTCAACCACATCATCGACAACATACGGAAAACTCTGGAAAGTACGCCACCGGAGCTTGCCTCAGATATCTTCGACACAGGAATAATGCTGTCAGGCGGAAGCGCTCTTCTCGCAGGTCTCGACAGGCTGATCTATGAAAGTACGCAGATCAGGACATATGTCGCGAAGAATCCCATCGAC
>CACZSC010000230.1 GCA_902783755.1 uncultured Ruminococcus sp.
GCCGGGGGACGATATAATCGGGTTCGTGACCAAGGGATACGGAATATCCATCCACAAGAGGGACTGTCCCAACGCCATAGAGGGCATGAAGAACCCCGAGATGAGCGGAAGATGGAAATACGCCGAGTGGGACAGCGACGACTATATCCCGGGCGAGGGCAAGCCGCTTTACGAGGTCATGCTGCAGATCTACGCCGAGAACAACATCATGCTGCTGGCTGACATCACCGGCCAGCTGGCTGAGATGAAGGTCTCACTGCTGTCCATAAACACTAAGAAGAGGACCGAGAACGAGATGCTCATCAACCTGACCGTAGGATGCAGGAACATAGAGCATTACGAGATGATACTGGCGAAGCTGAAGAGGATAAGGCACGTGATCAGCGTGACGAGAGGTTTCGCATAAACATCAGAAAGGGGGAGAAGACCGATGCTGGCTGTGGTACAGAGGGTGAACGGATGCAGGGTCACTGCTGACGGCAGGCTTACCGCCGACAGGGAGGGCCCCGGCATTCTCGTGCTCCTGGGCGTGGCCCGGGGAGATGAGGCCGGCGATGCGGATCTTCTCGCGGAGAAGATATCGAAGCTGAGGATATTCTCCGATGAGAACGGGAAGATGAACCTTTCCGTCTCGGACGTCGGAGGGTACGCGGTGATAGTGTCGAATTTTACCCTGTGCGGATCATACCGGCGGGGCAACCGTCCCGACTACATGAACTCGGCCGATCCCGGGACGGCGAACCGGCTGTATGAATATTTCATTGAGAAGATATCGTCGCTTTCGGTGCCGGTGTCCACGGGGGTGTTCGGAGCGGACATGAAGATCTCCATGACCGCAGACGGGCCCGTGACGCTGCAGCTCGATTCGGAAGTCCTCAAGCAGAAGAGGAGAGGCTGACCGAACCGCGCCGGATCGATCTCAAAAATATTGTTTCAGACAAATTAAAACAAATATATTGATTAAAACCGTTTCATCCGGTATAATTATGGCAGTTATACCGGAGGTTTGACAATGAAACTGCTTAGAGTTAAGGCAAATCACTTCAAGAACTGCTGCGACGGGTTCACGGTCGACCTGACATCAAAGTCAAGGAAAACAGCCGAAGACAAAGAGTATGAACTTCAAGAGATCGCTCCCAATCTGCATGTGTTCAACACGGCTGCTTTTGTCGGCAAAAATGCTTCCGGCAAGACAACGGCTGTTGAACTGCTGGATTGCGCGTATTCCATACTCGGTGAGTTCCGTCTGGAAGACAAGCACTACAGTTATGACGGTGTGGAACTTGAGATTACTTTTTATCATGACGGGTACATATACATCTATGAGACAGCGCTGTCATCTGAGAAGAGCATGGGAAACCAGGCCTGCTTCAGGAATGAGCGCATCTTCCGGAAAGAGTTTTTCAAGACAAATGCGAAGGATATATATGACCGCAGAGATTATGAGGAAATGACGGATCTTGGCGATCTTCCTGAGGATACTTCAAATCTGTTCTTCATATTGAAAAAGAAAAAGACCAGGGCTGTCTTTTTTGACAGCTACAGCGGAGGCGCTGATACCTATCAGCTGCTGTTCCGCGCTCTGAAGAATTACGATATCGGCCCGGACGTGCTGGCAAAAATCATCCGGATCTTCGATGAGACGGTAAAAGAGTTGACAAGGATAGACGATCACAATTATCGTATCGTGACCGAGCGTGATGAGAGAGTCATGTCAGATACCGAACTCATATATTTCCTGTCCAGCGGCACAACGAAAGGAGTTCTCCTCTATACTCTGATGGTGGCGTCTCTGAAAGAGGGTTTCGATCTGCTTATTGACGAAGTGGAGAACCATTTCCACAAAACTCTGGTAGAAAACATGATCAGTCTCTACAAGGATAAGAGCGTGAACCGCAGAAATGCTACTTTGATCTTTACGACCCATTACTGTGAGGTCCTGGATCAGATGGGCAGGCAGGACAATATCTGGATCTGTAATGCCAACAGCCACATACACCTTACGAACATGTATGAAGACTATCATATTCGTCCCGTGCTGCTGAAGAGCAGGCAGTATTACGCCAACGCCTTCGGGACAGCCGTAAACTACGGGGATCTCATGGAACTGAAAAAGGAACTGAAATGATACTTGATATAAAGGGAAAGATAAAGCCGTATTACGTGCAGACCCTGGCCATGATATTCTTCCCGGGAGTTAAATTCCCGGAGAACGAGCCTGAGGAAGCCGGTACGCTCAAAGCGGAAGTCAGGGTGTCCGGGACGGACGCCGGAACGGACGGTGACATATCGGCGGACGTGGTGATCAGAGGGCCCGGCGGAATCTGCAGCGGACATGCAAGCCGTCCGGTGACGGCTTTTGACGGTGACCGGGACCTCGCGGAAAAGGCGGTGTGCGGAGAGGCTTTCATAAAGGCCGGGCGGGAATATACCGGGATAACGCCCCCGTGGGGCATCCTTACCGGA
>CACZSC010000231.1 GCA_902783755.1 uncultured Ruminococcus sp.
CTTCCTGTCGGAAAGATCCGTCCCGTAGAACCTCTTCATCATGGCGAAGGCCTTTTCGGAAGCTGCTATCTTAGCTTCGGGATAGGTCTCGGCGAATCTCAGGATGTTTGACGAATGGTCCGGCTCCATGTGGTGGACGACTAGGAAGTCGACGGGCCTGCCGCCTGTCTCACGGCTGATGTTTGCGAGCCATTCCTCACCGAAGCCCTCCCCCACGGTATCCGTGACGGCGACCTTGTCACCGAGGATGAGATAGGAATTGTACGCCATGCCGTTCGGCACGATGTAGTGGCCCTCGAACAGATCCAGTTTCCGGTCGTTCACTCCCACGTATCTGACGGTGTCTGTGATTCTCATAGCAATGTTCTCCCCTGTTTTTCTTTCACCCAGGATTATACCACATCCTATCCGATTTGGGAACATATATAAGGGAAAGAAAAAGACCGGCCGGTCAATAAGCCCGGTCAGTCTCTGTTCATGTGATTCTTAAATTGCCCTTATTCGCCGGGAGTATAATGCACGGAGTCCAGGACCACCTTCGCGATCTCGCTGTCGTATCTGAAACCGACAGACGCCACGCGGATCAGCTGGCCGCCGATGGTGGCATAGGCCTCGAAACCGTATCCGCCCCAGCCGTCGCTGTACTGGAATCCCGTCCACTCGTTGTCACCGTAGGTCTCCTTGAAGTCCACCTGCTCGTTGGTGTAGGTGTTCTTGTTGTATTCGTAGTTCCTCATGATGGACTCTTCGCCGTCTGCACTGAAGTCGAAGGTGGAGAAGCTGGATTTCTTCACGGAGAAGTATCTCGTGTCATTCTCGTCGAAGAAGTCGCCGATTTGTACTTCGAATCCCTCGGGTACCGCGACGGTCCAGTCGCCTGCAGGCGTTATCGTGAGGGAGAGGGCCTGTTCCTCTGTGTCGGTGCCGGCGGGCTCGGTGTCCTGCGTGTCGGCGGTGTCAACGGGATCCGCGGGTTTGGGATCGCCGCCGCAGGCCGTGAGGCATGCCGAGATCATGAGAGCGATCAGAGCGAAAATCAAGAGTTTTTTCATCGATATAAACTTCCTTTCTTTGGGTATACGGGGATTATACCACTTTCCCGTTTGTTTTGAAACAGAAAAGCGCAAATTTCCGTTCACGGAAGCTCATTCTTCCCCCTGTTTTCCCTTTCCGGAAGCGCCGGCCAGCATCCTGGCCATCCTGATCACCCTTGAAGCGTTTATGACCAGCTGGCGGCGGGTGACGGTGCCCTTCTTCAGGCCCTTCATCATCCTCCTGAAGTCGCCCTTCCCTCCGGGCATCACGAGATCCCCGCCTGCCGCGGCTATCCTTGCAGCGTCCGGCGCGGGATATTTCTTTTTGCCGAAATTCAGGGCCCCGATTATCCAGTCGGTCATGACGATGCCGTCAAAGCCGAACTCGCAGCGGAGGATGTCCTCCGTGAGGTCCCGCCTTTCCGAGGTATGGACACCGTTCAGCAGGTTGTAGGAGGTCATGACGGCGCGGGGCCCGCTTTCCCTGACGGCGGTCTCGAACCCCTTGAGATATATCTCCCGCATGGCCCTCTCGCTTACTATGCTGTTGCTGCCGTATCTGTTGGTCTCCTGGTTGTTCGCGGCGTAGTGCTTCAGGGTGACGCCCCGTCCCGGATGCTTCTGCACGCCCCGCGTGACTGCGGCGGCCATGCGCCCGGAGATCAGGGGATCCTCCGAATAGTACTCGTAGTTCCTTCCGCAGCGGATGTCCCGGTGTATGTTGAGGGCCGGAGCCAGCCACAGGTTCACCCCGAAGCGCTCCATCTCGTCCCCCACCAGGTCCCCACACATCTCGGCAAAGTCAGGGTCCCAGCTCTGGGCCAGGGCCGTGCCCACGGGGATGGCGGTGCAGTACTGCTCGAATATCTCGCCCTCCGGCTTTCTGCCGCTCATGAACTTCTTCATGAACCAGGCGGAGACCGCCGGCATCAGCTCCGTGACGCTCTCCGGCATGCCGGCGTCCACGGCGTGAACACCTTTTTCGTCTTTCGTATACTGCCGGCTCAGGCGCAGGCCCGCGGGCCCGTCTGCCATGACCAGGGCCGGCACTCCATTTGCGGCAGTCGCGGTCTCACCGGCGGCTCCCGCCACCGTATTCGCCGCGTTTCCTATGACGCTTGCGGATCCGCCGTCGCTGAAGGCGCCGATGTTCATGAGGCAGAGCTCCCCGTCACTCAGGCTCTCAGCCACGGGGTCAGTTTCATGTGAATGGATATACGCTGCCGTTTCGGTCAGAAGATCTTCGGCATCAGCCTCTATGACCGTTATGCCGGAAGATGCCGCGTGATCGGATCTTTCGGGCTTCCAGTCGGCTTTCTCCGGCTTTCCGAGGCAGTTCTTCACCTGCCTCACCACGGCTTCCCCGTCCAGTCTTATGACGGCGGTCTCCTCCGTGTCCCGGCTCGAGGTGCCGGTCCTCAGTATATAGTCCCCGGGCTCAAGGATCCAGGCAGCCCGCTCTTCGTCATAGGACGCCATATCTCTCATGTCGAAGTCCAGACTGAGAGTCTGCTCTTCTCCGGGCAGAAGCTCTCCTGTCTTTCCGAAGGCGGCCAGAACCTGGTAGGGCTGGTCCAGCTTTACCCCGGGTTTTGTGACGTAGAGCTGCAGGACTTGTTTTCCGGGACGGTGTCCCGTGTTCTTCACGGAGGATGTTACCGTGACCTTTCCGTCCTCATATGACGCTGCCACACCGGATACACTGAAGTCCGTATATCCGAGGCCGTATCCGAAGGGGAACAGGGGCGTCTTTCCCGCGGTATCGAAATACCTGTATCCCACGTATATGCCTTCTCTATATTCCGTGTCGAAACGGTCCCCGAAGTTCCCGATGGCCGGATGATCGGCCCAGGCAAACCAGGTGGTGGTAAGTCTTCCCGAGGGGGCGCTCTTCCCGAGGACCATGTCGGCAAGTATGTTGCCGGTCTCGCAGCCCAGCTGGCTCAGTAAAAGTATGTTCCTGACCTCCATGACCGGGGACAGGTCCACCGGGCCTCCCGTGTTCAGGACCAGAAGGAACCGGTCAAATGCCCTGTCAAGGGCCATGATGTCCCTTTTTTCGGTCTCCGTAAGGAGTATGTCACCGGGGACGGGCTGACGGTCCGAGCCCTCGCCGGATATCCTCGAAAGGACATATACGGCCGCCTCGCCCTTTCCGTCCAGGGAAAGCCCGTATTCGGGCTCGGGCATGACGGCTCCCATGTTGTCGAGGACCGCCAGGGTCCCTCTCTTCAGGGCCGCCCGCTTCAGTTCCTTTATGAATCTCTTCTTTTCCTGTGCGTTTATCTCATCGTACCGGTCCATCCAGGACTTCGTGGTGACTGTGAATCCCGCGTTTTCCAGACCTTCCTCTATGGTGGCGTGGTAACGGGAATTGACCTCCCCGGACCCCGTTCCGCCCTTCACGGTGCGGCGGGCGCCGCTGCCGTACAGGGCCAGCTCACAGGGTGCTTCCAGCGGGAAGGATCCGTCGGACTTCAGAAGTACCGCGCATTCAGCGCCGCGGCGGCGCAGGAGCCCGCTGTGTTCTTTCTCAAAATCTTTCACTGTATATACCCCTCACTCGGATCCCTTATCGTCCGTTCCGTCAGCTTCCGGGTCCGCCTCCCGTACCGCGTTCACCGCATCCGCAACAGCGTCGGAAGCGTTCACGGACTCCTCTGCGGTCTCTGCCGTCTCCCCGCCGGCTATGCCGTGGCGGGCCCTGATCTCGGCCTGGATCTTCGGGAGCTTCTTCTCCACGTTCAGGAAGAACAGGAGCACGAAGGCGATTATGCTCGTTATGACTTCAAGCCCCACGAAGGCAAAGGTTATCACCCAGTTTACTCCCGCGGGCTGCTGCAGCCCCACGGTGAGGACCCCGTCCGCCGCGGGCTTCAGGTTCTCGAGAGCCAGCTGGGCAGTCCATCCGTTGGCAGCCAGCTGGGACGCCGCGTCGGCGGTGCTGGTGGCGGTGATGGGAGCCAGATATCCGGCATTGGCAAGAAGCGCGTTGAACACGCCGGTCATGATGCCCACCATGGCCACCGCTATTATGCTGTAGATGGACATGGCCGTACCGTCTATGCGTTCATCGGATTTCCACTCCACATGGTCCAGGCAGTCGGCGAACAGGGCCATGAACACGTATGATCCGGGCAGTCCGCCCATGTTCTTTATGAACTGGCCGATCAGGACCACCACCATGTTCGTCGGGAACATCCAGCAGATGAGGGATCCCGTGGCTATGAGGGCGCATCCCGCCATGGTCACGTTCCGCTTGCCGAACTTCTTGGCCAGGGGCCAGCCGGCGAAGATCCCTATTCCCATGGGAAGGCCGCCGATGACGGACACCAGCATCTGCGTGATGCCGTCGTTGTAGGTGCCCAGCACGTAGTTGCAGTAGTACACCAGTCCCAGGTTCTTTATGGTGGCGCCTACCGTGGTCACGAAGAAATATCCGTAGATGAGGAGCATGTACTTGTCGGTGAACAGGGTCTTCATCTGCTCGCCGAAGGTCCTCTTCTTCTCCCCGCCGCTCTCCTGGATCTCCTCGGTGATGCGCTCCTTGGTGAAGAAATACTCAAGCAGCGTGAGAGGCAGGGCCACGATGGAGAGGATAGTCATGAGGAGGATCCACTTGGACTTGTCCGCGCCGATCATGGGCATGACCACCATGGGGAACACCAGGGCCACAAGGATGCCGCTCATCATTATGGTGGTTATCTGGTTGAATACGGAGAGACCGCCTCTCGCCTTGCTGTCCCGGGTGGAGAGGGGCACCATGAGCCCGTGGCTCATGTTGAAGATAGTATATGCGAAGGAGTAGAACAGATTGTAGGATATCATCACCCAGATGGCCTTCACCCCGTCGCTTGCGTTGGGCACGGTGAACAGCAGGACCGCCGTCACGGGGACCAGGAATGCGGAAAGGAACAGCCAGGGTCTCGCCTTGCCCTCCTTGTGCTTCGTCCTGTCGATGATCTGGCCCATCACTACGTTGGTGATGGCGTCGATGATCTTCGAAACGATCGGAAACACCGCCAGGAACACGCCGCCCCAGAGAGGCGTCAGGTTCAGCACGTCTGTGTAGTAGACGTTCAGGTATGTGGCGAGCACCGCGTTCAGCAGCAGCGCTCCGGCGGGGCCTATGAGATAGCCCAGCCACTTTTCCCTTTTGAGGACAGTCGGTGACTTTATGAGGCTTGCCGGGAGTTTCATGGGAACGGTTCTCCTTCGGTATATATTTTTACATTGCCATTTTACGACGTTTCATGCAATAAGTATTGCATGATTGTAAGAAAATCGGTACGCTGGTAATTTTCTCAGGATATGGAAAGGACTGCCCCGTCTGAAAATGAAAATCCAAGGGCAGTCCCTCCCAAAAGGAGAAAATGATAGACTACTGTTTCAGGAACAGATATGCTCTGTATACGATGAGGATGGTCTGTTCTATGGTAAGGTCCCCTCCGGGGCTGAACTTTCCGCCGCCCGTGCCCTTTATGATGCCTGCGTGCACCGGCCAGCCCAGTTCAGGTCCGACCCAGCTGTAGTTGCCCGTGATGTCCGTGAACCCGTGCTCATATCCGGACGTATCCACGCCCACAAGTCCCGCGATGCGGTTTATGAGGGCCGCCACATGTGCCCTCTTCAGGGTCCCCTCAGGGGAGAACTTCGTGCCGCTGGTGCCGTTTATGACCCCGAGGGCGTTGCACAGCAGCACGTTCATGTCGCTGGTATCTGTGAACTTGCCGTAGTTGACGGAAAGCCCCTTCTCGGCCACAAGCTGCTCAGCGGTCTTCCCCGTTATCTTCTCTATGAGGTTCACGAAGAGCTGGGTGATCTCGCCCCTCTTCACGGGAGTCTGGAAGTTCTTCTGAAGTTCCTGAGGCACGAGTCCCACGTCAACTGCCGCCAGCACTTCGGCCTCGGCCCAGTCTGACATCCCGGTAGGATACTGGACGGGCTGCTGTTCCAGCTCGTATCCGCAGTAGTAGCACAGCACTCCCGCAGGGCCCGGCACATGGGCTTCGATCTCCGTATGCTCGAAACAGAAGGGATTTGTGCACCTGTGGGCATGGCCCGTGGCGTCCGAATAGTCCCAGTATTCCGAGAATACGTGATCCGTGTATCCTCCGTACCCGAGACCGCAGATGTCGCACAGAGCCTGAGTGTGGCACCCGGCCTGCCCTCCGGTATGGGCTCCCCTGGACCCCGGGATCTCCTCCCCGCATTCGCGGCGGAGGCATATCTTGTAGTGTTCCGTGCCGTTGGTC
>CACZSC010000232.1 GCA_902783755.1 uncultured Ruminococcus sp.
CCGAAAGCCCCACGGAGCCCGTGTTGTTTATGAGGTGCAGCCCGTAGCTCACGATCAGCCTGTTCTCGTCCGTCACGGGCATGACGTCTGCGATGGTCCCCAGGGCCACGAGGTCGCAGTATCTGCCGGACAGGTCCAGCACGCATTCCCATGCGTCCCTGCCGGGGCAGAGCCCTATCTCCAGGGCGCAGATCAGCTTGAAGGCCACGCCCACTCCCGCAAGTTCCTTGAAGGGATAGGCGCAGTCCGCCCTGTGGGGGTTCACCACGGCCTCAGCTTCAGGCAGGGGATCCAGGCAGGTGTGGTGGTCAGTGATTATGAAGTCCACTCCCAGTTCCCGTCCCGTCTCGACTTCGGCCCCGGCGGTGATGCCGGTGTCCACCGTTATGATGAGGTCCGTGCCATCTGCTGCAAGGTTCCTCACGGCGTTGTCGGACACTCCGTATCCGTCCCCGGATCTTGAGGGTATGTAGTAGGTGACGGAGGCGCCCTTCTCCCGCAGATAGGTGACCAGCACCGTCACCGCGGTGACGCCGTCCACGTCGTAGTCCCCGTAGACGCAGATCTTCTCCCCGTCCCGGAGGGCCTCCATTATCCTCTTCACCGCCCTGTCCATGTCCTTCATCTCGAAAGGATCGTGGATATACTCCTCCTTCTTGGTGAGATACGCCTCGGCCTGCTTCGCCGTGGTGCATCCCCTGTTCCTGAGAAGGAGGGCGACGGGGAGTTTGAGGCCCATCTCTCCGGCGATCGCGGCGCACCCGCCGTCCCCGGCAAGCTCCGCCCTGCTCACGCCGAAATCCCATTTCTTTCTCGGTCGCATCTTGAATCTATGTCCTGTTCATATATTTTTCCAACTCAAAGCGCGGGGGAGTGCTCCTCCATTATCCGGAGCGCGACCCTTATGCCGTCCACCGCGGCGCTGACGATGCCGCCGGCGTATCCGGCCCCCTCCCCGCAGGGATATACCCCCGGTCTTCCCTGAGCCTGGCAGCTACCGTCCCTCGTTATTCTGACGGGGGACGATGTCCTTGTCTCGAATCCCGTAAGGGGAGCCGCCGGGTCGTCGAACCCCCGGATCTTCCTTCCGAAATCGGAGATGCCTTCCCTCAGCATGCCCGTGACGAAGGGAGGCAGAAGGTCCGCGAGACCACAGATTTTCACCTTTCCGTCCCGATATGTGGGCATTATTTTTGTAAATCCGTTCAGAGCCTTTCCTCCGCCGAGGAAGTCCCCCGCGGTCTCAGCAGGGGCCGTGAAGTCCGCGCCTGCCGCCCGGAAGGCTTTCCTTTCGAGCTCCTTCTGGAAGCCTATGGCTCCCTCCGGAGTGTTTCCGTAATCGGCGGGATGCACCGACACGCAGAGGGCCGAATTGGCGTTCCTTCCGTCCCTGGCCCTGTAGCTCATGCCGTTTGTGACGATCTCGTCATCCCCGCTTGAGGAGGGCATAACGATGCCTCCGGGGCACATGCAGAAAGTGTAGCAGCCCCGGTCGCCCTTCCGGTATGAGAGCTGGTATTCCGCGTGGCCCAGCTCCGGGTCCCCGGCGAACTCGCCGAACATGGCCCGGTCTATGTCATCCTGGAGATGCTCTATCCTTACCCCCACGGAAAAGGGCTTCGGCTCAACGGCGAAACCTGAGGCCAGAAGATCCCCGTAGGTGTCCCTCGCGCTGTGGCCCACGGCCAGGACCAGGGCTCCGTACGGTATCTCCGTCCCTCCGCAGCTCACGTATCCGCTGCCTATGTGGGAGGCCAGGGCCCTGTATCTGATCTCGCCCCCGAGGCGGGTGATCTCCCGGTCCGCGTTCCTCACCACTTCCCGGAGGACATCCGTCCCCACGTGGGGCTTCGCCTTATACAATATATCCTCCGGCGCCCCCAGGGACCTGAGTGTACGAAGCACGTGCCCCGCCAGAGGATCATTTATCCTTGTGTTCAGTTTTCCGTCGGAAAACGTCCCGGCGCCTCCCGCGCCGAACTGGACGTTGCTCTCAGTGTCGAGAATGCCGTCCCTGACGAAGGCCTCGACCCTCCTGATCCGCTCGTCCACGGGATCCCCTCTCTCGAGCACCAGGGGACTGTATCCGTTCCTTGCGAGAGTCAGGGCGCAGAACATGCCGGCGGGGCCGAACCCCACCACCACGGGCCGGTGCTCCAGGGGCCCGGAGCCCTTTCTGATCTCAAGCTCCGGATCCGCGCATACCTTTATGTCCCTGTCCGAGAACCCCCGGGGAAGCCCCTCCACCTCGGCTGACACCGAATAGACGAAGCTGATGCTCCTTCTGCCGTTCATGCGGCGGGCGTCCACGGACTTTTTCGCGATCACGAGATTCACCGGCTTCACGCCGGTTTTCCCGTATATAAGGCGACGGGCTGATTCCATGGCTTCGCCATCGTAATCAGCCTTCCTGCCGTCATATGCGATTTTTATGTCACTGATCCTGATTATCTTCGTTTTCGTCATGCTCAACAAATGTTACGGGGATCTCGTAGGATCCCACGTCCAGCAGCTGGTCCCCGTACTCGGTGTTCACCTTAACGGTGCCCTTCACGAGATAGGTCCCCGTGGTAGGCCCGAAATAGGGGCTGAGATCCAGTTCTATGATGACGTCGTCGGCGCTTACGGCCGAGAGGGCCTCCATGGTGCCGATGAGTGTGACCTCGGTGGACACCTTGTCGAACTCATAGTGCACACCCTCGTTCAGGCCCTTCACGGAGATGTTGTCCCCGGATATGGTGATCTTCCTGGTCCTGATGCTGTCCCCCATGACGGCCGTGACCTCGGCGAACCCCGTTGACAGGGTGACACCGTCCACGGACTTCAGGGCCACCATCATGTTGCACTTCGAGCCGTTGAAATCCGTCTTCTCGTCGATCTCTATCAGATCCACCAGTCCCCCGCGGTTTACGAGGTCCGCGTCCCCGGTCACGCTGACCGAGGCGGGAACGATGGTCACTTCGGTGTTCTCCTCATTGAGGAACCCGTATTTGAAATACACTCCCAGGTCCACTGACACGGTCTTCGACACCGGGATCGTGAAGCTCACTTCCTTCGGATAGTAGTCGAGGTAGGGGTTCTCCACCTTGGCGTCGCTCTCGTCGTAGAGGGTTATCTTCGCAGTATACGTGGTGGTCTTGGTTATGCCGGCCATGTCTATGTCCAGCACCGCCTTCGTGACCCGGGCCAGCAGTATCGAGGGCCCCGTCACCGTGACCTTGTCCACCGGCAGCTCTATGGTCCCGACGGCCGAGCCTTCCGGGAGATTCGTGTTGATCCGCCTCTCCGTTATGTCCATGACCTTTTCCGATGACTGGTCCAGATATACCGAGACCGTCTCGGACGACGTGCCCACGAGCTTGCACCCGGACGGCACGTCCACGTTCACCTTCACGTTGTATCTTCCGGACTCTCCCGCCACGGAGCTTATGTCCGCGGTCACCACGAGATTCGCCGCGGTGAGCTGGGACAGCACGCTCTTCTTTCCAGAGAGGGTGACGTCCACCAGGTTGCCGTAGCCGCTGTATACGGCCAGGTTGTTCTGCTTCAGGCTGTCCGTGTTCGTCAGGTCCACCATCACGTTGTAGAAGGTCTCCTCATACGAGGGGCTCTCCACCATCATGACGTATATCCAGAGCCCGAAAGCGATGATGACGCAGAGCACTTTGACGAGGTTCCGGATCAGTCTGTCCCGTTTTTCCGCTTTGTTCTGGTTCTGCAGGGTCTCTTCAGCCATTTTCCGGCGCCTCCTTTCACTTGTTCTCTTCCGTCTTCTTTTCCTTTTTCCTGAATAACTTCCTGAAGAAGTTCCTTATCTTCCCGAACAGCGATCCGCCGTCCCCGTCTTCCCTGTCGCGGGAGATGATGCGGGATCTCAGGAACGACTCCAGGGTCTCCTTCCTGTAGCCCCTTATGAGCTTGCCCTCCACGGCCGTCGATATGGTGCCCGTCTCCTCGGAGACTATGACCACCACCGCGTCGCTGTTCTCGCTCATGCCGATGCCGGCCCGGTGCCTGGTGCCCAGATCCTTTATGATGTCGTGATTGTCAGACAGGGGCAGGAAGCATCCGGCCGCGTAGAGCCTTCCGTCGCGGATGATCACCGCGCCGTCGTGCATGGGGGCCTTGTTGAAGAATATGTTCTTTATCATGGGAGCCACGGCGTTGGAGTCTATGACCGTGCCCGTGAGGATCAGGTCCCCGAGCTTGGTCTCACGCTCGAACACTATGAGGGCTCCGGTCTTCGTGGCCGAAAGGTCCACGGCGGCGGACACCACCTCGCGGATCACGGCCTCGTTCTTCGTGAGTTTCTCGTCGCCTATGCTCCGAATACCTCTCAGAGGCGTGGCGCCCATCTTCTCGAGAGCTGAGCGCAGCTCCGGCTGGAACAGTATGACCAGGGTTATGAGTCCCACCTGGAAGATGTTCCGCATGATGTACTGGAGCAGGTACATGTTCAGAAGCTCGCTCAAAATACGGAGTATCAGGAGGATGACGACGCCGATCGCCAGCTTGCCCGCTCTTCTGTCCCTGATGAACTTGAAGAGAAAATACAGCATGACCGCCACGACTATGATGTCGAGAACGTCAAAAAACGAGATCCTCTTGATGATATCGCCCAGATTCGACCAGAAATCCGATGCTCCAAGGATCATCATTGCGCGCCACCTCCCTGACCTTAAAGGTATATTCTAATCCAACATAATTATATCATAATGAAACCCCGTTTTGCAATTTTTCAGGCGCAGTTTTTGTCAATGAAAACGAAGTTTTTTTGCCGGTACGGGGATGATCCCGGAACAGGGGCCGGATTTGTGAATAATCATACTGATTTTATGCATATACCGGGGGAAAATATGAATAATCCCCAAATCTTCGGAAAAATATGCATTTCCCTTTATTTTTCCCCCGTGAGGTGATATAATTCGGTGAGTGAGACACCAATACGCCGGGGGAGGGGAAGATATGCGCCTGTGGCCGAATTCCGGGCCTGTCAGCATCATATGCGGGCATTACGGTTCGGGAAAAACCAACATCGCCGTCAATCTCGCCCTGGGCATCCGGGAGAACGAGCCCGGGACAGAAGTCACGGTAGCAGACCTTGACATCGTGAATCCCTATTTCAGGACCGCGGACAACCGGGCCCTGCTGGAGTCCCGGGGGATCGCTGCGGCAATTCCCGAGTTCGCAAACAGCAACGTGGACATACCGGTGATCCCGCCCCGCATGATGGAGATGCTGGACCCGGTGCCGGGCAGACGCTCAGTACTTGACGTGGGAGGGGACGACGGCTCCGTGGTGCTCGGCATGTACTCCGACCGGATAAAGAAGGCCGGATACGAGATGATATACGTCATCAACATGTACAGGCCCCTGATCTCTGACCCGAAGGACGCCTTCGAGTGCATGCTTGCGATCGAGGAGGCCTCGAGGCTCAGCTGCACCGGCATCATAAACAACTCGTCCCTGGGCCCGGAGACCGGCGCGGACACGGTGCTGAGGAGCGTGGAGTACGCGAAGCTCTGCGCGGACCTCTGCGGGATACCGCTCCTTGCCCACACCTACTGTCCCCGGTACACCGGGGATCTCGGCGCCGTCATAGCCGGCACCGCATATGAGGATGAACCATTCTTCCCCATACTCGACATTACGAAAAAACTATTCTGAAATACTTCCCGAAGGGAGAGAAAGACTGTGAACAGACTGACCTTCAACACGGAGAGATGCAAGGGCTGCGGCCTCTGCGTCACCGTATGCCCGAAGCAGATCCTTGAGCTGGACGTGCATCAGCTCAATTCCAAAGGATACCATCCCGCGAGGATCACGGACCAGGAAAAATGCATCGCGTGCGCCATGTGCGCCACCATGTGCCCCGACTGCGTGATCAAAGTGGAGAAAGACGTATAGAGGTGCGGACATGTCAGACAAAGTATTGATGAAAGGAAACGAAGCGATCGCGGAAGCCGCCATCGCATCCGGATGTCTGTATTTCTTCGGATATCCCATAACGCCACAGACGGAGATCGCCGAATACATGGCGAAGCGCATGCCCAAGGTCGGAGGCCTGTGCCTCCAGGCCGAGAGCGAGGTGGCGGCCATCAACATGCTCATGGGAGCGTCCGCCGCGGGCTCCAGGGCCATGACGTCCTCATCCTCCCCGGGAGTATCCCTGAAGAGCGAAGGCATATCATATATAGCGGGATGCGACCTGCCCTGCCTCATCGTGAACGTGCAGAGAGGCGGACCGGGACTGGGCGGCATACAGCCCTCCCAGCAGGACTACTACCAGGCCACGAGGGGCGTGGGCCACGGGGATCTGAGGATCCTTGTGCTGGCTCCGTCCTCCGTGCAGGAGATGGCCTCCCTTACGGCCGAGGCCTTCGATCTGGCGGACCAGTACAGGATGCCCGCCATGATCCTGGCGGACGGCGCCCTCGGGCAGATGATGGAGCCCGTTGATTTCTCGGCGTTCCCGAAGCGGGAGCTCCCGGAAAAGGACTGGGCGGCGAACGGCCTGTCGAGCCACGGCGGGAAAAAGAACATAATAAACTCTCTGTTCATAGACCCCAACGAACTTGAGAACTCCATACTTGCGAGATACA
>CACZSC010000233.1 GCA_902783755.1 uncultured Ruminococcus sp.
GTAGATGTTCTGCATGGTTTGCCTCCGTTATCACATTAGGACCGTTGAGCCGCGCTCAAGGGCGACGGCGCCGGTTCTGCATATTTCAGTTATTCCGAGAGGCTTCATGGCCTCTATGAATGCGTTGATCTTTGTGGGTTCTCCCGTGACCTCGATGGTCATGGAGTCCGGGGTATAGTCTATGACCTTGGCCCTGAATATCTCGGCCGCGGTCATGATCTCGTTCCTGGTCTCGGGAGCGTTCCTGACTTTAATGAGGGCAAGTTCCCGTTCGACCGAGTTGGATTTTTCCAGGAGCTTGACCTTTTTTACGTTCTCCAGCTTGTACAGCTGCTTGATGAGCTGATCCCGGATGTGGTCGTCTCCGCGGAGGGTTATCGTGATCCTGGAAAACTCCGGATCGTCCGTCTCGCCCACGGTCAGGGAGTCGATGTTGAACCCGCGTCTCATGAAGAGACTGGATACTCTTGTCAGGACGCCGTACTTGTTCTCGACGTAAACAGCGATCACGGATCTCATTTTGTGTCCTCGCTTTCGATGGATGTTATTATATCGTCGGTGGAGCCTCCGGGCGGCAGCATGGGGAGCACCAGCTCGTCCCTGTCCACCGGGACTTCTATGAGTGTGGGAAGATCCGACTTCATGGCCTCCTCCATTGCCCGGGCGAACCCGTCCGCATCGGATACGCGCACGCCTTTCGCACCGAAGGCTCCTGCCAGTTTCACATAGTCGGTCTTTCTGTCAAGCACCGTGCTGGAATACCGTTTTCCGAAGAACAGTGTCTGCCACTGTCTTACCATCCCCAGCACTCCGTTGTTGAACAGCACGATGACCACCGGGACCCTGTACGTCACGGCCGTCGCCAGTTCGTTCAGGTTCATGCCAAAGCTTCCGTCGCCCGTCACGAGCACGGGCTTCCGTCCGCATCCGAACCAGGCGCCTATGGCAGCGCCCATGCCGAATCCCATGGTTCCCAGGCCTCCGCTGGAGATGAATTTCCTCGGGAGGGAGAATTCGGTATACTGGGCTGCCCACATCTGATGCTGGCCCACGTCGGTCACCACAGGGGTGTCTGCTGACTTTGCCTTGTTTATGATGTCGAATACCGCCTTTGGAGGAATGGAGCCCTTCTTTACGGCCTTTTTTTCCGCTGCTTCGGAGATCTTCTTCTCTTCCTTCCGGTATTCCCGGATCTCTTTTGCCCATTCGGGGTGCTTCGCTGAGCGGATGCCTTTTACAAGGGCGGGGAACGTGTCTCTCAGGTCTCCCACGATCCCTATGGCCGCGGGGACGTTCTTGTCGATCTCCGCGATATCCGCGTCAAGCTGTATCACTCTTGCCTTTTTCGAATACTTGGCGGCGTTGCCCGTAGTCCTGTCGGAGAAGCGGGCGCCGAGGCAGATTATGAGGTCGGCGTTCTTGTTTGCCATCGAGGACGCGTAGTGGCCGTGCATGCCTTCCATGCCCAGATACCTTTTGTTGTCAGTGGGTATCGCGGAAAGGCCCATGAGAGTGCAGCCAATGTAGGCGTCGATCTTTTCGCTGAACTGTATCACTTCGTCGGCTATGCCCGCGCCTGCGGCGCCGCCGCCCACGAAGATATACGGCCGTTCGGATTCTGAGATCAGTTTTCTGGCCAGCTCAAGCTGCCTTGCGGTCTCCTCTTCGTCGACTCCTGGTATCTCGCCTGCCGATGAAGGTCCGTCTGCCGGGGCGTAGTTGCATTTTGCCGTCTGGACATCCTTCGGGATGTCGATCAGCACAGGTCCCGGTCTCCCGGAAGTGGCGATCTTGAATGCGTCCCTGATGGTGTCCGCCAGATCCTTCACGTCTGTCACGAAGTAGTTGTGCTTCGTTATGGGAAGGGTTATGCCGTATATGTTAATCTCCTGGAAACTGTCCCTGCCTATGAGGCCCGTGGGAACGTTTCCGGTAATGGCGATCATGGGAACGGAATCGAGCATCGCCGTCGCGATTCCCGTCACGAGATTCGTGGCACCGGGTCCCGAGGTGGCGATGACCACACCGGGCTTCCCGGTGGCTCTCGCATAACCGTCGGCAGCGTGGGCCGCGCCCTGCTCGTGAGCTGTCAGCACATGGCAGATCCGCCTGCGGGCCCGCCAGAGCTCGTCGTAGATATTCACGACCTGACCGCCGGGGTACCCGAACACATGGGTGACTCCCATCTCGCAGAGCGTCTCGATCAGTATGCCCGCACCGGTCATCTTCTTAATCGGCCTGTCCATCATCAATATCCTTTTTCCGTGTATCATAAATGAATATATATTACAAATTACTGCATTTTAATTCTAGCACCAAAAAAAACGAAAGTCAACGTCGGCTTTCGTTTTTGAGGCCTGCCCGCTGTCCAAAAAACCGGAGGGAAAACCGCGGAATTCGGGCAGAAGCGACAAAAAGTCCCCCGCGGGGTCAGATCCGCGGGAGACTCGATATCTGATATTCTTTTTCCGTTCCACTTCATCCGCCAGATATCTTACCGTGGCCGCCAGCAGTTCCTCCTTCATCCTCGTGAGGTGAGGAGGCGAATAGTGGCATCTCGCGGTCTCGGTCTCCAGGTTCATGGATCCCGAATATCCTATTTCGGCCA
>CACZSC010000234.1 GCA_902783755.1 uncultured Ruminococcus sp.
CTTCTCCTCGGCGAACTCGTCCCTTATCTTTTCGCCCAGCTCCTTCAGTCTCGCGATGTCCCTCGGGTCGAACCTTCCGTTCGGCATGGGGGGAACGTTCAGGTTGAAGGAGGTGTTGTTGCCGACGGAATTGATGTATGTATTGAACAGTCTGTCCAGGGAATGGGGCTCCTGGTCCGGATGGTAGAACCAGCCCGGACGGATGGACATGTCGATCTCGGCGCCGGCGAACACCAGGCCCTTCGAGTACATGATGTTGTTCAGCTCGCCGATGTTCCCGTCATAGCTCTGAATGAATTCGAGGCTGCCTTCGCCCACCATGGGCCCTTCACCTGTCTGGGTCTCGCATCTGAAGCAGAGCTCCTTAGGCACCACGGCCCACTCGCCCCGTCTGGCGTTTCCGCCTTCGTTGCCGCACCAGCGGACGTCCGGTCCGTTGTCGTTGAAGATGGCAGCCTTGGGCTGGTATTTTCTTATGAGCCTTATATATCTGTCAAAATCGTATACCTGTTTCCTGCCGTCCGGGCCTTCATAGCACGCCCCGTCGAACCACAGCATGAACAGCTCGCCGTAGCCGGTCAGAAGCTCCTCCAGCTGGTGGCAGTAGAAATCGTTGTATTCGTCGGTCCCGTACGATTTGGCGTTCCTGTCCCAGGGCGAGAGATAGACGCCGAACTTGATGCCCCCGCGCCTGCAGGCCTCGGCGCACTCCTTCACCACGTCGCCCTTGCCGTCTTTCCAGAGCTTGCTGTTTTTCACGCAGTGCTCGGTGTACTTGGACGGCCACAGGCAGAATCCGTCGTGGTGCTTCGCCGTGAGGACTATGCCCTTCATGCCGGCGGCCTTTACGGCCTCCACCCATTCGTCGCAGTTCAGATCATAGGGATTGAACAGCATCTCGTCTTCGTTGCCCTCGCCGATCTCGCTGTTGATGGCGGTGGGCATGGTGAAATGTATGAAGGCGTAGAATTCCGTCTCATACCAGTCCATCTGTCTCTTGTTCGGTCTTACGTTGGCAGCTTCCCTGAGAAAGGTCTTGAGTTCCATAGCAGTCCCCCGATATTAAAATATGATGTGTACGTCAAATTTCTCGCCGCACTTGGGGCATCTGACGGTATGCTTCCCTGTTACCTTCGGGAGTTTGATCAGCGCCTTGCAGTGCCTGCATCTCCTGTATCTGGCGGTCCTTATGTCCCTGATCCTGTCCTTAAGGAGCAGCACTTCCCTTTTCACGGGATTGAAGAATTTCAGGAAGAACTGGTTCTCCTTCCGTCTCTGGGCAATGTTCTTCGACATGGACCTCATTATCATCAGCACCATCACGACGATGCCGATGATATAGAAAACGGGGTGCCTCACGATCAGTCCCACCACCGCGAGGATCAGCCATATGGCGAACATGAAATAGTAGAGATGATCCGTACCGTACCTTCCGTACATGAATCTCATAAGCTTTTCACGAAAACCGCCCATTTCGAACCTCCGCAGCGGGGCGCTCGCAGCACCTCATCCGCCTATGGGAATTATACCTTTCCGCCGTCCTCATGTCAACGACGTTTTTTCGCTGAATTCCACATTAAGACCTCGTTCCGGGACCTGTCAATGCATATTTATACCGAATTTTCGGGAAATCGTTGCAAATATGCGTTATGTGAAATATAATATAGAAAATTTATGCAACGGAGGCAGAATATGCTTAACATAAGAATCGAAAGGACTACTGCACCGAAGACGAAACCCGACTACTCGAAACTCGGGTTCGGCAGATATTTCACCGACCACATGTTCCTGATGGACTACTCCACCGAAAAGGGATGGCACGACGCGAGGATCGTGCCCTACGGTCCCCTGCAGCTGGATCCATCCGCCATGGTGTTCCACTATGCCCAGGAACTGTTCGAGGGACTCAAGGCCTACATGAGGGCCGACGGAGGCATCCAGCTCTTCAGGCCTGACAAGAACATCGAAAGGATGGAGAACACCTGCGACCGTCTGTGCGTCCCGAGGATACCGGAGGAAGACGTGCTCCAGGCCATCAAGGCCGTGGTCAGCGTCGACCGGGACTGGGTGCCGAAATCCGAAGGCACATCACTGTACATCAGGCCCTTCATCATCGCCACGGACCCGCATCTCGGCGTGCATCCCTCCCATACTTACCTCTTTGCCATCATCCTCTCCCCCGTGGGCTCATACTACGCGGCCGGCATCAATCCGGTCAAGATCTACGTCGAGAGAGAATATGTCAGATGCGTCAAGGGCGGCACGGGCCGCGCTAAGGCCGGCGGCAACTACGCGGCTTCCCTGATCGGACAGCAGAGAGCCGAGGACATGGGCTGCGCCCAGGTGCTCTGGCTTGACGGCGTCCACAGGAAGTACATCGACGAAGTCGGCGCCATGAACGTGTTCTTCGTCATCGACGGAGTGGTGGTCACACCGGAACTTACGGACGGCAACATACTTCCCGGCGTCACGAGAGCTTCCTGCGTGGAGCTGCTAAA
>CACZSC010000235.1 GCA_902783755.1 uncultured Ruminococcus sp.
ATTGCAGACAAGCAGTTATTCTATGATCGTGACTTTTTTCATAGCGACCCTATCCAGAGGCCGATCACGGAAATCGGTTTCTGATTCAGCTATCTCGTCAACAACGTCCATTCCTTCATAGACTTTGCCGAAGGCCGCATACTGACCGTCAAGGTGGGGCGCGTCTTCATGGCAGATGAAGAACTGTGAGGATGCGCTGTTTGGATCGGAGGATCTGGCCATGGAGATGACACCGCGGACGTGATTGATCGGGTTGTTGACGCCGTTCTTTCTGAATTCACCCTTTATGGTCTTCAAGGATCCGCCCGCGCCTGTCCCTGTGGGATCTCCGCCCTGGATCATGAAACCTTCGATGACCCTGTGGAAAATGAGTCCGTCATAGAAGCCTTCTCTGACGAGTCCCTCGAAGTTTGCTACTGTTATGGGGGCAAATTCCGGGTAGAGCTCAAGCTTTATGATCCCGCCTTTTTCCATTTCTATCTGTACTTTTGTTCCCATTTCGTTTCTCCTCTGTGTTAGTAAAGATAACCCTGTCTGTAAAGAAGTTCCGCAATGAGTACGCCGCCGCCTGCGGCACCTCTCAGAGTGTTGTGGGACAGCCCGACGAACTTATAGTCGAACATTGTGTCCGGTCTGAGACGCCCGACTGAGACGCCCATGCCATGATACAGATCCCTGTCAAGTTTCGCCTGCGGTCTGTTGTCCTCGGTGAAGTATGTTATAAACTGTTTCGGAGCGGAAGGCAGCTCAAGCTCCTGGGGGATGCCGCTGAAGTTCTCCCACTCGTACAGGATATCCTCAATGGAAGGTGTCTTGTCAAACGAAACGAACACAGCAGCCGTATGTCCGTCGGAAACGGGCACCCTCAGGCACTGTGTAGTTATGACCGGACTGTCAGCGGGGACGATTTTTCCGCCGGTAACGCGACCCCAGATCCTTAGGGGCTCACGCTCGCTTTTCTCCTCTTCACCGGATATGAATGGGATTACGTTGTCGACCATTTCGGGCCAGGTCTCGAAGTTCTTTCCGGCTCCGGATATCGCCTGGTATGTGGTGACAAGGAGCTTTCTGATTCCGAACTTCCTGAGGGGAGTCAGGGCCGGAACGTAGCTCTGTATGGAGCAGTTCGGTTTGACCGCGATGAATCCCTTCTTCGTGCCGAGGCGCTTTTTCTGGTAGTTTATAACCTGAAGGTGTTCAGGGTTTATCTCCGGGATCACCATGGGCACGTCTTCCGTCCATCTGTTGGCGGAGTTGTTGGATATTACTGGTATATCCGCTTTCGCATAGGACTCTTCCAGGACCTTGATCTGATCCTTGGGCATGTCGACTGCACAGAAAATGAAGTCACATATCCCGGCAACAGCCTTTATATCGGACGCATCGATTATGGTCATGTCCTTTACACGCTCAGGGATCGGAGCTTGCATTTTCCAGCGCCCTTCCACAGCCTCGCTGTAATTCCTGCCGGCCGATCTCGCGCTGGCTGCGACTCCGGTCACCTGAAAAAACGGATGGTTTTCAAGCAGGGTAAGGAATCTCTGGCCTACCATTCCGGTGGCTCCGACCACGACGCATTTCAGTTTGTCTGCCATAGTTTTTCTCCGTCATTCTTCTTTTGAGATTTTCTGTATTATATCACCTGCCGGGAGATACAGTCAATTTTGAAATTCTCCAATTGTGTTGAGATGACACGCCGCTCTTTTGGTAAAAACATGGACAAAAAGAAATTCAGATTAATTTGCAAATAGTCAAGACAAAGACACGGCGGCATGGTATAATATAGGTGTCAGGGAGAGATCCCCGGCAAATATCAGAAAGGCGGTATTGCCATGGACATCAACTTTATTGCAAGACAAGTCAATCTTACCGATGACTTGAAGGAGTTCACGGAAAAGAAGCTTTCGAAATTCGACAGATTCTTTCCGCGGGGTGCTGATGCGGCCGTAACTTTCAGGCGGATTCGCGATGACGAAAAAGTGGAGGTAACCATTTCTGCCGCAGGGACGCTTTTCCGTGCGGAGGAGAGCTCCGCTGATTTCAAGACCTCTCTCATCCGCTGCGTGGATATTATAGAGGGACAGATCCGCAGAAACAAGACTAGACTTCAGAAGAGAATGAAGACATCATTCGCCGCAGTTGAACAGCTGACGGCAGAGGATATCGAAGTTCCGGAGGAAAAAGACTTTGACATCAGGACAAAGTCCTTCCCGCTGAAACCCATGACTGCTGAGGAAGCTATCCTGCAGATGAACCTTCTCGGACACGCATTCTATGCGTTTGAGGACGCTGATACTGCTGAAACGTGCATCGTTTACAAGAGGCACGGCAACAGCTACGGACTTATAGTTCCCGAGAAAAAGGAAAGGTAAGCCAACATTTCTGATAACTAACGAGAGGGCTC
>CACZSC010000236.1 GCA_902783755.1 uncultured Ruminococcus sp.
ATAAAAATATAAATCATATAAACGGAGGACACAAAATGTTAGATGACATCATCAGCGCCCGGAAAGCACATTTTGCGGACGGGGTACAGACTGTAATGCGCGGCCATGAGAACCGCTCCAGAAGGGTGGTGCTCATGAAAGGCAATCTGGTCTCGAACGGCAGGAGCGAATCAAGAGGGATCAGCGCCAGAGTCACCAAGAACGGAAGATGCGGCTTCGCCTCGATCGCTTCCTATACGCCTGAGGACGCGGAGACCGTCCTTAAGGCAGCCACCGAGAACGCCGTCTTCATCGACAAAAGGGCCAAGGCCCCGAGGATCACTTATCCCGCTCTTCCCTACGCCGAGATCCCGGTGAACCGTCCCATAGTGGATACGGAGCAGAAGAGGCTGATTGAAGCCGTCAAGGCTCTCGATGATTACATCGCGGGAAAATATCCGGATCTTCTCAG
This sequence comes from uncultured Ruminococcus sp., assembly GCA_902783755.1. Lineage (GTDB taxonomy): Bacteria > Bacillota > Clostridia > Oscillospirales > CAG-272 > UMGS1696. The sequence goes on from CACZSC010000236.1 coordinate 452, forward strand.
CCGGACCGTTGTTTATACGGAAGATTCCCAGGACAAGATAATAGTCACGTCCGACGCAGCAAGCGGCCACGTGACGTACCCGAGATGCTATATCTACGTCATGATGACAGCGGAAAGCGACTCCGGCGCTCCGGTGGAACTGTTTGAAGCCTTCGGCGGAGCCGGCAGCTTCGATGACAATTTCTCGGATCTCTCATCCATGTATCCGGATATCGAGAAACTCTACCGGCAGCTCATGGACAAGAAGCACGGGATCTATGCCGAAGCCGGCAACAAGGCAGTCATCCTGGGCGGCTTCATGAGCGGCATGCTCTCCCACGAAGCCGTGGGACATACCGTTGAGGCGGACCTTGTTATGGGCGGAAGCGTCGCGGGACCCAATCTGAACAAACAGGTCGCAGCGGAATGCATCACTCTGGTGGACTTCGCAAACGTGGCCTTCGGAAAGACTGCTCCCCTTCCCGTCTATCTCGATGACGAGGGTACGGTCGCGAAGGACGTGGTCCTCATAGAAAACGGCATACTGACGGGATTCATGAACAGCCGCGACACGGCGCAGCGCTTCGGCATGGAACCTCTCGGCAACGCCAGAGCCTGGGCTTTCAACGACGAGCCGCTCATCAGGATGAGGAACACCTGCATTGTTCCGGGCAGATACTCCCTCGAGGAAATGATCGAATCCATAGACGACGGATACTACCTGATCTCAAGCGGCAACGGACAGGCGGATCTTACCGGTGAATTCATGTTCGGCGTCACCATGGGATATGAGATCAAGAAAGGCAAGCTGGGCAGGGCGCTCCTCGACACCACGGTCTCCGGGATCGCATTCGACATGCTGAAAACAGTGGATATGGTATCCGAAAACGTCACATGGTCCTCCAGCGGCTTCTGCGGCAAGAAGCAGATGATGCCGGTGGGCATGGGCGGACCGGAAATCAAATGCAGAATAAACATCGGCGGCCGATAAAAAACTGAAGAAAGGACAGACAGATATGTTCGACATCAAGGAAGTATCAGAAAAAACCCGCAGTCTTCTCAGAGACAGGGGCTGTGAAACATATTCATTCAAGATCTCCGAAACCGAAAAGCAGGAACTGAACACCGAGATCGACGAGTTCTCCCTGTTCAGGACCACATTCGACAACGGCATCAGCGTCACCACCATAAAATCCGGCGCCAAGGGATCATCTTCAGGCAACGATCTTACGGACGGCGGGATCGACATGACCGTATCCAGCGCCCTCCTTTCCGCCGAATCATCCGCTCCCGACGAGGCTAACAAGATAGCCGAGTATCAGGAACCGGAAGTCTTCAACACAGGCGTGTACGAACCTGACATGGATCTTTTCTATGACCGTCTGGAAGAGCTGATAAACGATGTGACCGCCAGACACCCGAAGATCAAGATCCTGCAGATAATAGCGGACCACACAAGGACCCACTCCATATACGAAAACTCCAGCGAAACGGTGTTCGAGACCTTCTCCGGAGCGTACAACCTCAGCGTGCTGTTCGCGGGCTCGGACGGTGAAAAGACCACCGGCATGGCCGGAGCGGGCATCTCCACATACAGTCTCGACACCCCGTTCATCCTTCAGGGCAGCATAGAGAAGCAGCTGACGGACGCCGAGAACTCTCTCGATCCCATGGAGCTGAAGGGCAAATTCGAGGGCACGGTCGTATTCACGCCTGAATG
>CACZSC010000237.1 GCA_902783755.1 uncultured Ruminococcus sp.
CATGCGGGGGTATATGCTGAACGTCAGCTCCATGGAAAAAATGGATATAAACGAGTTGCTTACCATGGTGAAGTGGGCTGCGGAAGCAAAGCTGAATACCCTGCTCATCGAGTACAACTCTCGTTTTCCTTATAAGGGATATCCGGACATCCTCTCACCTTATGCTCTCTCCCAAGACGAAGTCAGGCTCCTGGTCTCAACTGCTGAGGATTACGGGATGGAAGTGATCCCTCTGATGCAGACTTTCGGACATCTTGAATACTTTCTTAAAGATCCTTCCCTTCACGGAATAAGGGAGATCGGGGACAGGCCGTCACAGCTTTGTCCACGCAATCCTGACTCTCTCGAATTCGTGAAATCCGCGATCGACGAGTACTGCGAGCTCCATCCGAACAGCAGGTACATCCATCTGGGCGGCGACGAGACCCGCCAACTGGGAAAATGCCCGCGATGCGCGGAATTCGTGCGGGATCACGGCGTCGCCCGACTGTATGCAGAATACATGAACCGGGTTATCGACTACGTCTGCAGCAAAGGCCTCACACCGCTTGTTTACGACGACATGCTCTGCGCCCATCCGGAAACGATGAAGCTTCTCGACAGACGGGTCGTTATAGTATACTGGGACTACTGGTGTACCGCGCCTAAAAATCCGATCCTTGTCGCAAGATACGGCAAAGCGCCCGTATTCGCATACGACAGGCGCTGGGACGACGGAACATGGGAACACGACACCTCTGAACTTAGCCGAAGGATATTAAGGATCTTCGGAGACGGTAACGGATGCGAAGACCTGGAGGCTTCTCTGGGCGGGGATTTCATGAAGGAGTTCGGTTACTGTCTTGGCCCTGATTTTCCCAAGTATTTCAAAGCATTTCCGTATCTCGAGTACTATATGAATCACGGTTTCCGAGTGATCGGCATGCCCACGTCTCTGGGCAACACCGACAATTATCTCGGGATGCCGAACCAGGCCCGCTTCACGTCGAACATCAGGATATGCTGCGAGAGAGCCGCCGAAGCCGGCGCCATGGGCGTGATAACATCAGCCTGGTACAGCTTTCCTTCTCCTCTTTACCCGCTGGGCATATCCACCGCCGGGTTCTATTCCTGGGGCCTGCCTGACTATGCTCCATCCATACCTGACTGGAGAAAGTAACAGAGGAAGCTGTCAAAACAGTTTTAAAGCCGGACCCGCCATGTTAGATGTGACTGGTCCGGCTCTTATCTTGCCTTCTGGTTATCTTTTTTTAAGTATACTGAACAGGCCTTTCCTCAGAAGCTGTCCGCCCGTGGAGATGAACTGGGATTCGATCTTAGATTTGATCCTTTCCTTTTTTCTCTGCTCGGCGGCTTTCTTTTTTGCCTCTTCCTTTTCCCTTTTCGCGGCTTCCTTCTCTTCCGCCTTCTGTCTTTCCTTCTCCAGTTTTTCCTGCTCGGCCTGCTGCCTTGCCAGTTCCTCCTGCTCGGCTCTCGCCTGCGCCACTTCCTCGAGGACCTCGTATGCGCTCTCATTGTCCACCGGTTTGTCATACTTGTATGTGAACAGGGAGTTTGCCATTATCCTCTTTTTGAGCTCCTCGTCGCAGGGCGCCATGAGGGATTCGGGACAGATGATGGAAGTCTTCTGAACGATCTCAGGTATTCCCTTCTCGTCGAGGAAGGATGTCAGGGCCTCGCCTGTACCCAGGTTCATGATGACGTCCTCTGTCTTGAAGTCGGGATTCGTCCTGAAGGTCTGTGCTGCGGTCCTCACGGCTTTCTGCTCAAGGGGAGTATAGGCGCGCAGCGCGTGCTGCACACGGTTTGAACACTGAGCGAGGACTGAATCCGGAATGTCCGAAGGAGACTGTGTCACGAAATATATGCCCACGCCTTTGGACCTGATGAGCTTCACGGTCTGCTCGATCTTCTGCACCAGGGCTTTCGGGGCGTCGGTGAACAGGAGGTGCGCTTCGTCGAAGAAGAACACTATCGTGGGCTTTTCTGGGTCACCCACTTCAGGCAGGTTCTCGAATAATTCAGCCATCATCCAGAGCAGGAACGCCGAATACAGCTTCGGATACTTGATCGTCTCAACGGCGTGGAGAATATTGATCATTCCCCTGCCATCCATGTCGCATCTGATCCAGTCGTTTATATCCAGCATAGGTTCCCCGAAGAACAGGTCGCCGCCCTGATCCTCCAGCGGTATCAGAGCCCTGACGATGGAAGCAAGGGACTGGGGAGCCATGTTACCGTATCTCATGCTGAATTCCTGACGGTTGTCGCTCACATACTGTATCATGGAGCGCAGGTCCTTTATGTCGATCAGCAGAAGATCGTTCTCGTCGGCGATCCTGAAGACCACGTTGAGGACTCCCTCCTGAACGTCGGTAAGCCCGAGTATCCTTGCCAGGATCTCCGGTCCCATGTCTGAGATCGTCGTCCTTACCTGGTGTCCTCCCTTTCCGTATATGTCCCAGAAGGTAACCGGGAACGAATGGTATCTGAACACGTCCTGGAGCCCGAATTTGTTTATCCTTTTCTGCATACCCTCGGAATCGGCACCGGGCTGCGCGAGTCCCGAAACGTCACCCTTGACGTCGCAGAGGAACACGGGTACGCCTGCCGCGGAGAACGACTCGGCCATGACCTTCATCGTGACGGTCTTTCCGGTACCGGTGGCGCCTGCTATCAGTCCGTGCCTGTTGGCCTGTGAAAGGTTCATGTATACCTTTTCCCTGCCCGGGTCAGTCAGACCCATATAGATTCTTCCCTGTTCGTACATAGCGATCTCCTGTAAGAAGTATTTTCATATTGGATTATACATTAGTGCACACTCCGGTGTCAATATTACACGCCTGCTGTGATTCCCCGCGTGAACGGTTTCCGACGATTTTTCAACTCAAATCTCCAAAAAACATCCTATTCGTTTCCTATCTTTGTGAAATGTGTATATTGTATGTTTATACATGATTTCTGTATAATTATGCTATCTTATACATTCCAGAGGTTTACCATGAAAAAGGAAATCAAGAAAATAGTGCTTGCGTATTCAGGAGGACTCGACACTTCAGTCATCATACCCTGGCTCAAGGAGAATTACCCGGGCTGCGAAGTCATCGCAGTATCCGGAAACGTCGGTCAGGGAACGGAGCTTGACGGGCTTGAGGAAAAGGCCATCAAGACCGGCGCTTCCAAACTGTATATCGAGGATCTGCGCAAGGAATACGTTGAAGAATATATATGGCCCTGCCTCAAGGCAGGAGCAGAATATGAGGGCTATCTGCTCGGTACCAGCCATGCGCGCCCCTGTATCGCCAAAAGACTCGTTGAGATAGCGAAAGCGGAGAACGCCGACGCAATCTGCCACGGCTGCACCGGCAAAGGCAATGACCAGGTAAGGTTCGAGCTCACGATCAAAGCCTTCGCTCCCGAAATGGAGATAATCGCCCCCTGGAGGATCTGGAACATCAAATCAAGGGACGAGGAGATCGACTATGCAGAAGCGCACAACGTGCCTCTCAAGATAAACCGCGAGACCAACTATTCCAAGGACAAGAACCTGTGGCACCTCAGCCACGAAGGCCTGGATCTCGAGAACCCGGCAAACGAGCCTGACTACGGCAACCCGAAGTTCCTTGAGATGACCGTTTCCCCGGAGAACGCTCCGGACGAGCCGACATACATAACCATCCATTTCGAAAAGGGCGTCCCCACGGCGATTGACGGAAAGGAAACGGGAGCCGTTGAGATAATCGAAGCCCTCAACAAGGTCGGTGGAGCCAACGGGATAGGACTTCTGGATCTGGTGGAGAACCGTCTCGTCGGCATGAAGAGCCGCGGTGTGTACGAGACACCCGCCGGGACCATCCTGTACCATGCCCACAAGGCGCTTGAGACCATAACCCTTGATAAGGAGACTTCACATTTCAAGGCGATCGTCGCCCAGAAGCTCGCTGAGGTAGTCTACAACGGCCAGTGGTTCACGCCTCTGCGCGAAGCGATATGCGCCTTCGTGGATGAGACCCAGAAGACGGTCACCGGCGACGTGAAGCTGAAGCTCTACAAAGGCAATATAATGAATGCCGGGCTTACCTCGCCGTATTCCCTGTACAATGAGCAGACCGCTTCCTTCGGAGAGGACGAGGATTACAACCAGAAGGACGCCAACGGTTTCATAAATCTGTTCGGTCTTCCCGTAAAAGTCCGTTCCCAGGCGATGAAGAACTGGAATCTGTGATTCATATCGTGTATAATGGAAGGTGACAAAACAACTTCCGGAAGGTGATATTATGGCAAAGATGTGGGACGCCAGGTTCTCCAAAGCCGAGAACCCCCGGGTGAACGATTTTAACTCCTCCATCTCCTTTGATTCAAGAATGTTCAGGGAGGATATCGAAGGATCCGTTGCCCACGCAGG
>CACZSC010000238.1 GCA_902783755.1 uncultured Ruminococcus sp.
CTGGGGCTATTCGCCGCTCTCGAGGAGCCCGTCCAGGAAGGCCATGGTCCTCGGCCAGTTCTCATCCACTTCCAGATTCACGTTTTCGACGTAGGACTGGGGCTGGTAGTCGGTCTTTTCGCGGAACCAGATATAGTAGAGCCTGCTCTGATATCCGCTGAGCTGTTCGTAGAGCGCTTCGTCCATATCGTCGTACTCGACGTGGATCCACAGGCCGTAAGTGGCATAGCGGGGGCTGCTCATGATCAGCGCCTCGAAAGGCATATTGCTGTAGTCATCCGAGATGGCTTCAAGGAGCCTGATCTTTTCTTCTCCGCTCAGGGCAGCGATCTTTTTGTCCAGTTCGATCGTGGCGGCCTCCGCAGCAGAGCCCGAATACTCAGTGACCGGAACATCCGCATACTGGACATCCCCGTACTTTTCCGCGTTCGTTTCCGTGAGATCTCCCCAGTCGTTGACGTTGGCGTTCATGGTTATGTTTTCGGGATCCGCCCTCTCGACCATCCCTTCGAACACGTTGTAGCTTCCGGTCATGACTATGGTCTTCAGCCCTTCGGACGCTTTGAGATACTTATAGGGCATCTTCATAGACCTTGAAAGCCTGCGGCCGCTCTTGAGTTCATAGTCGAGATCGATCCAGGTCCAGCCTTCGTCCTCGGCCTCCTCTTCAGACGTATATTCCTTATCGGCCTCCTGAGTCATCAGCTCGTCCTTGTGGGCGACGATCTCCTTATGCAGGTCCGTAACAGCCTCGACAGCCTGAGGATCCTCAAGATCGTAGGGGAACCCGAAGTTGACGTCGTACGTCCTCAGATGCACCATCTTTACGTCGGACACGTCGGGCACCCTGCTCTCGTAACCGGTGATATCGAAGATGTAGCATCCCATGACGACGGCCATCATGACGACTGCGGCTGCCATAGGCTTCAATATGCCCTTGTCGAAGATCTTCGGAGTCTTTCTTATGATCATCTGGGCGATGATGAAACAGCAGACGCCGCTGATCACGAAGCCCCAGAGCCCGAAGGAATCATTGAAGATGAGACCGACGGCGCTGGATCCCAGGAACACCAGCAGCAGTCCGATGATGAAGCCTGCCGCCCCGAAGACGTAGCTGTCGCCGGTCCTCTCGTTGGCCCTCTTCTTATACACTGCCCATGCAAGGACGCTGACTACGCAGGATACCGCGATATAGGCCGCCGCGCTGAGCAGTATGAACTTCATCCCCGAAGGGCCTTCCTGCCTCAGGGCCTGGGAATTGTTGGTCACGAAGTGAGTGACCGGATGGATGGACGCCAACCACTTCCAGTTGAAGCTGTTGTCGGAATAACCGAACAGGAAGGTGCTGCAGTAGGCGTAATGGGCGAGTATGACGCCCTGGACCACGAGGTTCAGTGCGCAGCCTGTGAGAAGGCAGATCACCATGTTCCCGCTGATCACCGCGCCGAAGCTGCAGAGAGAGAACACGAAGAATATGTCCACCAGAGTGATGGCGAGCCACAGGGCGATCCCGCCGGTGCTCCAGCTGACTGCCCCTGCGGGAAGTGAATTCCAGACAGTGTCGTCGATGAAATGCAGCACGTTGGAGGCCTTGATCGCGAACATGGTCAGGGCTGTCAGCACCGCCGGAGCCGTCGAAAGGACCATACCGGAGAGGTAGTTGGTCACGAAGAGGCTGCTCCTTGAGAACGGCAGGGAATGCATGACGACCGTGCTGTTCATCCTGTAAAGGTACATGAACACCGCCGCGCAGATGATGACCGGCAGGGCGCAGTCCATGAAGAGGAATCCCAGATTGAAGTTGCTCACCAGATTCCTTGCGGTGAATACGCTGGCGTTGTCCTTCTGAAGCAGAAGGAGGAAGGGGCCGCTCATGAAGTATATGAGCGCGGCTACGGCCGAGATGGGCCAGAAGCGCTTTATGTTTTCCTTGAAAAGGGCCTTATTCATCGTTTCTGCCCTCCATTTCGTATATGAATATCTCCTCGAGGCTCATGTCGGACAGCTCATTCTGAAGCTCGTCCAGCTTGCCCTCAAATCCCAGTTTTTTGTCCTTGATGATCCCGATGCAGTCGCAGATCCCTTCAAGCTCCCTCAGATTGTGGGAGGAGATCAGGACCGTGAGCTTTCTGTCGGCTACGTCCCCTAAAATGTAGCCCCAGAGCTTTTTCCTCATGATGGGATCAAGACCGTCGATAGGTTCGTCCAGTATCAGATAATCCGGCATGGCGCTCATGACGAGGATGAACGCGGCCTGCTTCTGCATGCCCTTGGACATGCGGCTGAGCCTTTGGCCGGGCTTGAGCCCGAAGCTCTCGGTCATCGCCCTGAAGCGCTCTTCGTTCCAGCTCTTATAGAGCCCCCTGTAGAACGAAGCCATGGCGTTCAGGCTGTAGTTTCCCATGAAGAACAGTTCATCGGGAACATATCCTACCCTCTTCTTCACGTCGATATTGTCGTAGACCGGGACGCCGTCTATGGTGATACTGCCCGCGTCGGGTCTTAAGACTCCGGTCAGCTGCCTGATAAGGGTGGTCTTTCCGCTGCCGTTGACCCCTATGAGCCCGTAAACGGAGCCCGTCTCAACGGTCATATCGAGATCCTTCAGTGCCGTGAAATCGCCAAAGCTCTTGGCAAGGCCTCTTACCTGTATCATCTTGCTGTCCCCCTTTCCTCTGAGATCTTCTTCAAACGTTCGATCATCTCTTCTCCTTTTACTCCGAGATAGCGGAGCTGTCCCATCAGCGCCCCTATCTGTTCAAAGATCGATTCGATCTGTCTTGTGTCCGGTTCGTGGAGTTCTTCGCTGACGAAGGCTCCCCTGCCTGTGACCGTGTAGATCCAGCCGTCCTGCTCCAGCCTGCTGTAGGCCTTCTGGATGGTGTTGGGATTCACGGTCAGCAGCGCCGACATCTCACGCACCGACGGAAGTTTCTCATTGGGTTCAAGATCTCCGCAGATGATCATCTCTTTGCATCCGTCCACGATCTGCTCGTAGATGGACTTTCTGCTTTTCAGATCCAATTGAAACATCCTTATACCTCCTTTGTGGCTCAAGTGTACTACGTCACATAGTACATGTCAAGCGGTCGTGAATAAAAATGTGAAG
>CACZSC010000239.1 GCA_902783755.1 uncultured Ruminococcus sp.
AAAATATGCAATGGACAACAGCCCGAATCTCTGCTACAATCTATAGTGTAAGTAATATGCCGAGGTGCGCCATGGATAATGAAAGAAAACCTCTCGAAAAAGAAGACTATGCTGAACCTGCATGTGTCCTGTGCGACCGCCCTTACGGAGCGGAACCGGAAGTAAAACCCGTGCCTCAGATGCGCATCATCCGGAAGATGGATGAATATATGAGCCGCAAAGATTATGCGGGGGCCGAAAGGCATCTCCTGTACTGGCTGGAGGAAGCCAGACTTGGGCATGACGAACGGGGCATGCTCATGCTGTGCAACGAGCTGGTGGGTCATTACAGGAAGACCGGCTCAAAGGAATCGGCCTTCAAATACGCCGCAATGGCAAAAGATCTCCTGGAAAGACTGGATTTCGACGGAACCATCAGTTCCGGCACCACATATATAAATATTGGTACGGCTTTCAACGCCTTCGGCGAGAATGCGGAAGCGATAAAACTGTTCGAGAAAGCGGAGGCGATATATGCCTCGTCGGAGAACGTCAGGCCGGACCTTCTCGGAGGCCTGTACAACAACATGGCGCTCACTTACGTGGCGCTCGGAGAGTTTGAAAAAGCCTATCCCATGTATGAAAAAGCACTCGACACCATGAAAAAGGTCGACGGCGGTGAACTTGAACAGGCCATAACATACCTTAACATGGCAAATGCCGTGGAAGCGGAAAAGGGCCTTGACGCCGGTGAATCCGTGATCTTTGATTATGTGGACCGGGCCTGTGACCTTCTGAAGAACACATCTGCTCCACGCGACGGTTACTACGCCTTCGTGTGCGAAAAATGCGTACCCACCTTCTCATATTACGGATATTTCACCGCGGCTGAAGAATTCTCAGAGGCCGCAAGGAGGATCTATGAAAGGTCTTGAGCTTTCAAGGTCATACTTCGAGAACTTCGGAAAAACAATGCTGGAAGAGTTCCCCGACATACTTCCGAAGATCGCGGCAGGTCTGTGCGGAAGCGGTTCGGAGTGCTTCGGATTTGATGATGACATCTCGAGAGATCACGACTTTGAACCTGGATTCTGTATTTTTCTCCCTTCGGAGGAAACAGTGGACAGGCGCTCCGCGTTCCTTCTGGAACGGGCGTACTCAAAGCTCCCTTCCGAACACATGGGTATCAAAAGGCTGAAGATACAGCCAGTCGGGGGGCCCAGACACGGTGTCATGAGGATAGAGGACTTTTTCAAAGCCAGGACCGGCTCTCCCGACGGGCACCTTACCACGGACCAGTGGCTCTCCCTTCCGGATTACACCCTTGCGGAAGCCACAAACGGAGAGATCTTTTTCGACAATCTCGGACAGATCTCGAGGATCCGGGAAGAGCTTTCCTTCTATCCGGAAGACATACGGAAAAAGAAACTGGCCGGGAACCTATTGCTGATGGCACAGTCAGGGCAGTATAATTACAGGCGGTGCCTGGACCACGGCGAAACAGCCGCGGCACAGCTGGCGGTCGATGAGTTCGTCAGAGCCGGGATGGCGGCATGCTTCCTTCTGAACCGCAGGTACCAGCCATACTACAAGTGGGGATTCCGGGCAATGAGAGGTCTGAAAAAGCTTCCCTATCTCCCGGATCTGCTTGAATACCTTCTCACAGCTGACAACTCTCAGGGAAACTCCGGGGAGAAACTGTCAGTCATAGAGGGTATCGCGGCGGACATAATAGACGAACTGTCGGAACAGAACCTGACCAAAGCCATATGCCAGGATCTCGAAAAACACGCATACTCCGTAAATGATTCCATAGAGGACCCTCAGATACGGAACCTTCACGTCCTTGCCGCAGTGTGAGGGCAGAAACCAAACATATATATATTATCGGAGGTTAAACCTTGATTATACACGGACTGCAGAAAATGACCCTCCTGGACTTCCCAGAGCACGTGGCATGCACGGTGTTTCTCGGCGGATGCGATTTCAGGTGTCCGTTCTGTCACAATTTCGGCCTGGCCGACGGTACCGACAAGCCGGTCATGGATGACCGGGAACTGATCGGATTCCTGAAGACCAGGACCGGGATCCTTGACGGTGTGGCCTTTACCGGCGGCGAGCCCTGTCTTCACAGGGATCTCCCGGAGCTTCTCGAGGAGATCCGGTCCCTCGGCTTCGGTACGAAGCTGGATACCAACGGCTACCATCCCGCTCTTCTGAAGGAGATCCTTGAAAGAGGTCTCGTTGACTACGTGGCGATGGACATCAAGAACAGCCCGGCAAAGTACGCAGCTACCTGCGGCGTCGCCATGATCGACATGAAGACGATCGAAGAAAGCATCTCCCTCATAATGAAAAGCGGAACCGGGTACGAATTCCGGACCACAGTAGTCGATGAATTCCACGAAAGCGCCGACTTCCGCGGTATAGGAAAGCTGATAGAGGGCGCCGAAAAATACTATCTCCAGTGTTTCACGGACCGGCCTTCCGTTCCCTTCGGGAACCTGCATGCGCCTTCGAAGGAAAAACTTGAGGAATACGCCGGGATTGCCCGTACTTATGTCAAATTTGCCGCTGTCAGAGGCGTCTGACGCCCGATCCTGTCAAAAGACTCATAACAGAAAAACTATGTCTGTCAACTAGATATAGTTTTTTTTAATAATTTCAACACAATATATCGACACAAACGGGACCGGCGGATATAATGGAATACGCCACTAAAAATTCAGACAAGGAGTCCTGTCAGTCATGTATCAGGTCATCAAAAGAGACGGCACCATCGTAGATTTCAGTATCTCGAAGATCAGCGCCGCCATTACAAAAGCGTTCGAGGCGCTGGGAAAACAGTATCATCCGAGCGTTATCGATCTTATCTCTCTCCACGTAACATCGGACTTCGAAAGCAAGATCCATGATTCCAAGATTACTGTGGAGGAGATCCAGGACAGCGTCGAAAAAGTCCTGTCCGAATCCGGTTATGCGGATGTCGCAAAGGCGTACATCCTGTACCGCAAACAACGTGAAAAAGTCCGTAATATCAATTCAACACTTCTCAATTACAAAGACCTGGTCGACAACTATCTGAAGATCAATGACTGGCGTGTAAAGGAAAACTCCACTGTTACATATTCCGTCGGAGGACTGATCCTGTCCAACTCCGGTGCCATCACAGCCAACTACTGGCTCAGCGAGGTATATGATGAGGAGGTTGCGGACGCACACCGTTCCGCAGCTCTTCACCTTCACGACCTCAGTATGCTCACAGGCTACTGCGCAGGATGGAGCCTGAAGCAGCTCATACAGGAAGGCCTTGGCGGTGTCCCGGGAAAGATCACGTCTTCCCCCGCCAACCATCTCTCGACCCTCTGCAACCAGATGGTCAACTTCCTGGGCATCATGCAGAACGAGTGGGCCGGCGCCCAGGCGTTCTCATCGTTCGACACTTACCTCGCGCCTTTCGTAAGAGTGGATAATCTGAGCCAGAAGGAAGTAAAGCAGTGCATCCAGTCCTTTGTCTACGGCGTCAACACACCGTCCCGCTGGGGCACACAGGCTCCGTTCTCCAACATCACCCTCGACTGGGTGGTCCCCAATGACCTCAAGAACCTTCCCGCGATAATCGGCGGCAGGGAGATGGACTTCACCTACGGTGAATGCCAGAAGGAAATGGACATGGTCAACAAGGCCTTCATCGAGATAATGATAGAAGGTGACGCCAACGGACGCGGATTCCAGTATCCCATACCCACATATTCCATCACCAGGGACTTCGACTGGAGCGAGACCGAGAACAACAAGCTTCTATTCGAAATGACAGCTAAATACGGCACTCCGTATTTCTCAAACTACATCAACTCGGATATGGAGCCCAGTGACGTAAGATCAATGTGCTGCCGTCTCCGTCTCGACCTCCGTGAGCTGCGCAAGAAGTCCGGCGGATTCTTCGGATCGGGCGAATCGACAGGCTCGATCGGTGTCGTTACGATCAACATGCCGAGGCTCGCATACCTTTCAAAGGACGAGAACGAGTTCTACTCGAAGCTCAACAGCCTCATGGACATCGCCGCAAGAAGCCTGAAGACAAAGCGTACCGTTATCACCACCCTCCTCGACAAGGGCCTCTACCCATATACCAAGAGATATCTCGGTAATTTTGACAACCACTTCTCGACGATAGGTCTCGTGGGCATGAACGAAGCCTGTCTGAACGCCGCCTGGATCAGGGAAGACCTTACTCATGAAAAGGCTCAGCGTTTCACCAGAGACGTGCTCAACCATATGAGGGAAAGGCTTTCTGATTATCAGGAAAAATACGGAGATCTCTACAACCTTGAGGCAACCCCCGCCGAGTCCACGACGTACCGGTTCGCAAAGCACGACAAAGAGGAATTCCCGGACATCATAACTGCGAACATGAACGGAACTCCTTACTACACCAACTCCTCTCATCTCCCAGTGGGATACACCGAGGACGTGTTCTCCGCCCTTGACATCCAGGACGATCTGCAGACCCTTTACACGTCGGGCACCGTGTTCCATGCGTTCCTCGGAGAAAAGCTCCCCGACTGGAAGGCTGCGGCAAACCTCGTAAGAAAGATCGCCGAGAACTACAAGCTCCCGTACTACACCATGTCTCCGACGTATTCGGTGTGCAAGGATCACGGATACTTGACAGGCGAGCAGTTCACCTGTCCGATATGCGGCCAGAAGACCGAAGTATACAGCCGCATCACGGGCTACTACAGACCCGTACAGAACTGGAACGACGGAAAAGCCCAGGAGTATAAGGACAGAATGGTATACAACATCGGCCATTCGACCCTGACTCACACAGGCCCGAATCCCGCACCGGTAGACGACAGGCCTGCAGCCGCTCCCATTACCAAAGCTGCTCCCGAACCCGCACCTGCACCGCATTCCGGATCCGGCAT
>CACZSC010000240.1 GCA_902783755.1 uncultured Ruminococcus sp.
CCTTCATTGCAGGTCCGGCATATCTGGTGACAAGAGGATTTTCGTATACGTTCGTCATAGTACTTGCCCTTTCTGTGGATATCGGGTCGTTTTGCATCTATGATTCTATCACATGGGAAAATCTTTTGCAATTCACATTATGACAAACATGGTCCGGTGTGACAAGTTTTCATGGCGAAAACACGGTGTTGAGGCCCTGATCCATGGCAGGTACGGGAAATAACGCAGCTCTGCCCGCTGGCGGAGGCGGGATCGGTGATTCGGGCGGTTTCTGCGTTGACATAATTTTGCCCGGGATGTATAATTATATGAGAATCAAAGGACGGGTATTATCATGTATAAAGACAAGAAAGTAGTGTTCTCCGGAGTACAGCCTTCCGGAGTCCTGACGATAGGAAACTATCTCGGAGCCATAAGAAATTTCTCCGAGTTCTCGGACGAGTACATCTGTTACTATTGCGTGGTGGATGAACATGCCATAACGGTAAGGCAGGTGCCTGCAGACCTGAGGAGGAGGACGTACGAGACCCTCGCTCTGTATATCGCGTGCGGACTTGACCCAGAAAAGAATACGCTTTTCGTACAGTCACATGTTCCGGCTCACGCCGAACTCGGCTGGATCCTTGACTGCTATACCATGTTTGGTGAACTTTCAAGGATGACACAGTTCAAGGACAAGTCCCAGAAAAATGCTGACAACATCAACGCGGGCCTGTTTACGTATCCCGCCCTCATGGCGGCGGATATCCTTCTGTATCAGACAGACCTTGTGCCGGTGGGTCAGGACCAGAAGCAGCATCTCGAGCTGTCCAGGGACATAGCTGCCCGCTTCAACGCCGTATACGGCGACACATTTGTGGTCCCGGATCCGTACATTCCGAAACAGAGCGCCAAGATAATGTCTCTAGCCGATCCCACGAAGAAGATGTCGAAATCCGATGAGAACGAGAATGCGGTCGTCAGGATCCTGGATCCGAGAGACGCCATCCTCAGGAAGTTCAAGAGAGCCGTCACCGATTCCGGCAACGAAGTCAGGTATGCCGAGGGCAAGGACGGGATCATGAACCTTATGTCCATCTATTCAGCCTTTACCGGAAAGACCATTCCGGAGATCGAAAAGGAGTTTGACGGCAGGGGCTACGGCGACTTCAAGGCGGCGGTGGGCGAGGCCTGCGCTGACAGGCTGGCACCTGTGCAGGCTGAGTTCGCAAGGCTTATGAACGACAAGGGATACCTTGAGAGCGTCATGAAGAAAGGTGCGGAGGAGGCCGGCAGGGCTTCAGCGCGCACCATGTCGAAAGTAAGAAGAAAGATCGGTTTCACCGACCTGAGAAATTTGTGAGAAATATACCAGGGAAAGAAGGAAACTAAATTGAAAACAAGAGCAGTCAGACTTCACGGTGTATGCGATCTCCGCCTCGAAGAGATAGAGCTTCCGGAGATCAAGGATACAGAGATCCTTGCCGAGGTCATGTCAGACAGCATCTGCATGTCTTCGTACAAAGCGGCGCAGCAGGGCGCCAACCACAAGAGAGTTCCCGACGACGTGGCCGAAAATCCGGTCATCATCGGGCATGAGTTCTGCGGAAGACTAGTAAAAGTCGGAGACAAGTGGAAAGACAAATTCAAGGCAGGGGACAAGTTCGTGATCCAGCCTGCCATGAACTATAAGGGAAGTCTGGCAGCTCCCGGATATTCATACAGATACTGCGGAGGAGCCAGCGAGTATGTCGTTCTTCCCGAAGAGGTCATGCTGACAGACTGCCTGCTTCCGTATCACGGCGATGCATATTTTTACGGCAGCCTTGCAGAACCGATGTCGTGCATAGTGGGGGGATTCCATGCGAACTACCATGTGAAGCCCGGTACGTACGTACATGAGATGGGACCTGTGCCGGGGGGCAACATGGCTATCCTTGCCGGAGCAGGGGCGATGGGACTCGGATGCGCGGACTATGCGATCCACGGCGGCAATCCGCCGAAGCTCCTCATAGTCACGGATCTTGACGATGCAAGACTGAAGAGGGCAGAGAAACTGCTTCCTCCCGAGGATGCAAAGAAATACGGAACGGATCTGAGGTTCATAAACACCGGCAGCATGGAGAATCCTGTGGAGTACCTGAAGAGCCTGACTGACGGTGCCGGATACAACGACGTGTTCGTATACGCGCCTGTCAAACCGGTTGTGGAGATGGGCGACGCCCTCCTCGCAAGGGACGGATGTCTCAACTTCTTCGCCGGCCCCACGAACCCTGAATTTTCAGCTATGTTCAACTTCTACAACGTGCACTATTCTTCGACGCACATAGTAGGAACGTCCGGAGGAAATACAGACGACATGAGGGAGTCAATCAAACTCATGAGCGAGAAGAAGATCAACCCGGCCGGAATGATCACGCACGTCGGCGGATTGAACGCCTGCCCGGAGGCAACGCTGAACCTCCCGAAAATCAAAGGCGCGAAAAAGCTCATATATACGCATCTGGAACTGCCTCTCACTGCCATCGAGGACTTTGCCCAGGCTGCTGAGGATAACAAGGGTACGGCGCTCGGAAAACTGTATGCCGACCTTGACAGAGCATGCCGCGAAGCAGGGGATCTGTGGTGCCCTGCGGCTGAAAAACTCATTTTCGAGTATGCGGGGATCGATGCGTGACATAACCGTTTAAATCTCATACCGGAAATGCAGCAAACGCTTTCCGGTATATTTTTTAAGGGAAGGGGGAAGATTATGCACAGAAAGATCATTGCCGCCCTGGCCTTTGTGGCTGTGGCACTGTCATGCCTGTTCTGCATGCCGGGCTGTGAAAGCCCTACTACTACTCCTTACCCGCATCTTGCGGACGGGTCCTCCTCTCCCGTGCTTTCCGGGATCATAAACCCGGATTCGGAGGTGAGGGGCGTCTGGATAGCCAGCACATGGAACATAGATTATCCTTCAAGAACAGATCTTCCGGCAGACGAATTAAAAACAGAGCTTGACCGAATACTTGACGCGTGTTCGGATCTTGGCCTGAATACCGTATTCTTCCAGGTGAGGCCTGCCTGTGACGCTCTGTACGAGAGCGATATGTTCCCGGTCTCAAAAGCTCTGTCCACCACTGGGGAGCTGCTATTCGACCCTCTCGGATACCTGGTATACCAGGGGCATCTGAGAAACATATTCGTCCACGCCTGGGTCAACCCGCTGAGGATTACCCTGCAGAAAACGGCTTTTGAGGATCTTCCTGATGGACCGGCAAAATCACACCCGGAATGGTGCGTTGATTACGCTGACAAACTGTATTTCGACTGCGGCCTGCCGGAAGTAAGGCAGCTTGTGGCGGACGGCGTCCGCGAGATTGTTGAAAAATACGATGTGGACGGCGTGGTGTTCGACGACTACTTCTACCCCTATCCCGCATATGACGGCTCCGGAAGGATGTATGAATTCCACGACGAGAATGCTTACGAGAAATACGGGGAAGGGCATTCCCTTGAAGACTGGAGACGGGAGAACGTCAACATGATGGTGAGACTGTGCTACGACACGGTCCATGAAACCGATCCCGAATGCGTATTCGGTATATCCCCTTTCGGAGTGTGGCAGAATGACGACGGTGAAAACGGCGGAAGCAGGACGAAGAATTTCGAAGCCTACAAGAGCCTATTCTGCGATGCGACGGCATGGATCGACGGTGGCTATATAGACTATATCTGCCCGCAGATCTACTGGGCCACGGATTCAAAGACATCGCCGTATGAAGTCGTGCTGGACTGGTGGAACACGAGGCTTGACGGCTCGAATATAAGGCTTTATGTGGCCCATGCTTCATATATGTACGAGGAAGGCGAATGGGACAGTCCGGAAGGTGAACTCACGGAGCAGATAGAGATGTCAAGGCTCAGGAAGTACTACCGGGGCAGTATCAGCTACGGATTCGAGGAACTCAGAGACAACGTCAGAAGTGCCGGAAATGAAATAAAACTGGTCTACTCCTCACCCGTCATCTACTCAGATATCGTTTCAAACGGCTGCGAACCGGAGCTGCTGTCACACAGCGACGGGCAGACAGTGGATACCGGGACGATTCTTCTGGGGGGCATGTCGGATCCCTATTACGCTCTTACGCTCAACGGCGCTAGAGTGGGAAGGATGAAGGACGGCAGTTTCAGGACGGAGTTCAAGCTTGAAGAAGGCGAGAATGTCCTCACTTTCATCCAGAACGGGAAAGAGTATGTCTGGGTAATAACATATGCACCGGGTGAGAAATAACAGACATTTTCACATGTTGCAACTTGCTGAACAGAAATATATAATGTAGGAAAACAAATAGAGAACTGGAGAACGGAGAAATGGCACTTTTGACGGAATATTTCGGAACTATGGCTTTCGATGAGACTTCCATGAAGGAGTATCTGCCGGCTGATATATACGCTTCGCTGAAAAAGACGATCGACGAGGGGCGGTCCATTGACATGGACATCGCGAACGCGGTGGCGAAGGGGATGAAGGAGTGGGCCGTGGCCAAGGGCTGCACCCATTTCACACACTGGTTCCAGCCCCTGTCAGGAATGACGGCGGAGAAGCACGAGAGCTTCATATCCCCGGTCGGCGAGGGCAGAGTCATAATGGAATTCTCCGGGAAGGAGCTCGTAAGAGGTGAATCCGATGCATCGAGCTTCCCGTCAGGAGGTCTGAGGGCCACTTTTGAAGCCAGGGGATATACAGCCTGGGATCCCACGTCCTATGCTTTCATAAAGGACAGGACCCTGTGCATTCCCACTGCTTTCTGTTCATACGGAGGAGAAGCTCTCGATAAGAAGACCCCTCTTCTCAGATCGATGGATGCCATAAACATCCAGGCTCTCAGGATACTGAAACTTCTTGATCCTAATACTGACGTGAGCTGCGTCAGGGCATCGGTGGGGGCAGAGCAGGAGTATTTCCTTGTTCCGAAGGAAATGTATGACAAGCGCCGTGACCTTATTTTCACAGGCAGGACCCTTTTCGGGGCGAACCCGCCCAAGGGCCAGGAGCTTGAAGACCATTACTATGGGACAATAAAACCCCAGGTGGATGCTTTCATGAAAGAACTGGACGAGGAACTCTGGAAACTGGGGATACTGGTGAAGACAGAACACAACGAAGCGGCTCCGTCACAGCACGAGCTGGCTCCGATATACACACAGGTCAACATCGCTGCCGACAATAACCAGCTTATGATGGAGATGATGCAGAAGATCTCCAAGCGCCATGGCCTGGTATGCCTGCTCCATGAAAAGCCGTTCAAGGGAGTGAACGGGTCCGGCAAGCATAACAACTGGTCCATAGCCACCAATACGGGAGTGAATCTGCTGAGCCCCGGAAAGACACCGTATGACAATGTGCAGTTCCTGCTGTTCCTGGTTGCAGTCATAAAGGCTGTGGATGATTACCAGGATCTTCTGAGGATAAGCGCGGCAACGGCAGGGAACGATCACCGCCTCGGATCCAATGAGGCGCCTCCGGCGGTGATATCCATTTTCCTGGGGGATGAGCTTTCGTCAATCATAGATGCCATAGAAACAAACACCCACTATGACCCGATGGAAAAGAGCCAGCTGAGGCTCGGAGTCGATGCGCTTCCTCCGCTTCCTAAGGACAACACGGACCGGAACAGGACATCACCGTTCGCGTTTACAGGAAATAAATTTGAGTTCCGTATGGTAGGGTCGTCCAATTCCATCAGTGACTGCAATACCTTCCTTAACACTGCCGTGGCTGAGTCATTAAGGCAGTTTGCGGACGAGCTGGAAAAAGCAGATGACATGACGTCGGCCCTTGACAGCCTGATCAGGCGGACTATCAGGGAACACAAGCGCATCATCTTCAACGGCAACAACTACGATGAGTCCTGGATAAAGGAAGCAACGGAAAAACGCGGGCTCTTGAACCTTAGGACCACGCCTGACGCTCTCGAGTGCTTCCTTGATGAAAAGAACGTCAGACTGTTCGAACAGCACCGGGTGTATACCAGGACAGAAATGAAGTCGAGGAAGACGATAACTCTTGCCAACTATACCAAGACCATCAAGATCGAGGCGAACGTCATGGTGGACATGGTGTACAAGGAGATCCTGCCGGCGATCACTGAATATGCGAAAGACATATGCCAGACCGGGAAAGCCAAGAAGGAGCTTTCCCCTGCCATGAATACGGAATATGAGGAAACGATGGCGGAGAGACTGGGAAATCTGGAGTCAAGGATCTACCGAGAAGTAAAGAGGCTTGAGCAGATACTCGGCGAAACGCCGAAGACGGATGACGTTTCAGTTC
This sequence comes from uncultured Ruminococcus sp., assembly GCA_902783755.1. Taxonomy (GTDB): domain Bacteria; phylum Bacillota; class Clostridia; order Oscillospirales; family CAG-272; genus UMGS1696. Next base: position 6,299 of record CACZSC010000240.1, read on the forward strand.
TTGCCGCGTATATACGTGACAAGGTCGCCGTTTCCATGAAGGATCTTCGCGAGGTGTGCGATGAGGCTGAATTCATAACAGCTGAGAAATACTGGCCGTACCCCACGTACGCCTCACTTCTCTTCGGACTGCAATGACAGTGCTATATATATCCAGACGAAATCCATAACTAAGGGGTAAGATTATGACTGAAGAGCTGAAATTCACACCGGCATTCAAGCCCACAGCCAGGCTCGAGGCCATATCCATAAGGAACTTCAAGAATGTGGTGAAGGGCGATCTGTGCTTCACAAACAAAAAAAAGAACTACCGGGCGAGCATAGTGGGCCTATACGGCCAGAACGGATCGGGGAAGACCGCGCTGATAGAATCGCTGTCAATTCTCAAGCACATACTCTGCGGGATACCCGTGCCGGTGCGTTTTGCAGACTGCATCAATGTGGATGCCGATTGCGCCGGGATAGTTTATGACATAGTGATTTCCGATGACGAGACAAAGGACGAGTTCTGCCGTATCTCGTATGAAGTGGAGATACGGAGAAGAGAACCGGCAGGGACTGAGATTTCAAAGGAAGTCATAAAGTACTCACTGACGGATCCGGAGACAGGCCGGAGATCACCGAGACAGGTGCTTGCTGATACCGGCGCAGGAGACGTGTTCGGGCCCAAGAGCCGATATGACGACCTGACCGGGAAAAACAGAAAGATCAAGACAGATCTGATCGTCGCAAAAAAACTTGCGTCAGCGACAGACCGTTCTTTTCTGTTCTCAAGGGAACTCCGCCGTATCATGGACGATAACTGCAGGGAAAAGGACCTTCAGATGATTTTCTACGCTCTTTCAGTCTACGGGAGACGGCAGCTTTTCATAATCGACTCTGCGACCTCGGGCAGGATAAGCCTCAACGCTCTTCCGCTCATAATAGGTGACGGCGAGCACGGATCCGTTTCCGTGTCGCTGAATGACGGCGGGATAGTGCCGGATAATCTGATGCCCACGATAAGGAAGGTCGTGTCCAACATGAATATAGTGCTTCCGCAGGTGGTCCCGGGACTCGAGATAGGGATAGTGGAGCTGGGATCAGAACTCCTGCGGGACGGAAGACCCGGGACTACGATACAGCTTGTTTCAAAAAAGGCCGGCAAGGAGATCTCTCTGAAGTACGAATCGGAGGGCATAAAGAAGATAATAGCGATCATGCAGCTTTTGATCGCAGTGTACAACGACGATTCCATAACCGTTTGCATAGATGAGCTGGACGCGGGCGTATACGAGTATCTGCTGGGTGAGATCCTGAAGATAATCTCCGAGAAAGGAAGAGGACAGCTAATATTCACTTCCCACAATCTCAGACCGCTTGAGACCATAGATACGGGCTTCGTTGCATTCACTACCGCTGACCCGGAACACAGATATACGAGGATAACGGGAAAAGGCTCTGCCAATCTGAGAGACAGCTACTACCGCGATATAGTGCTCGGTTGCAGCGGGTATCCCGTGTATGAGCCGACCCACAACGCAGAGATCTCTCTTGCATTCAGGGAGGCCGGTGAACTGTATGACTTCAGGTAATGCAAGAAAGAAAGTGGTCTTCGTAGTGGTCGAAGGCCCTACCGACGATGAAGCCCTGGGGATAATGCTCGAGAAGATATTCGACAGGTTCGAAGTCCATGTGGAGATCATGCACTGCGATATCACGACAGAGAACGTGGCAGGTGAGAACCGGGTGGTCAACCGCATGCAGAAGATCCTCCGCGGCTACGTCCAGCGGAACCACTACACGCTCAAGGATATCGACCGTGTGGTACACATAATCGACACAGACGGATCTTTCGTCCCGGACAGCTGCATCGAGGAGGAGACGGATCTGAAGAAAGTCCGGTATTCCGACAGCAGGATCTGGGCGAGGAGCCGTGAGGCGATCATAGTCAGAAATGCGCGGAAGAGCGCCAATGTGAGAGTACTTGCCGGACTGGAGACCATCCTCGGCAACGTTCCATACAGCATTTACTACATGTCCTCAAATCTTGACCATGTGCTTTATGACAAGCAGAACAGTACGAATGACGAAAAGGGGAAGAACGCATACAGGTTTGCACAGAAATACAGAAACAGCATATCCGAGTTCCTGAACTTCATGACCCTTTCAGACTTCTCGGTGATGCTGCCTTACGATGAATCCTGGGAATACATATATGAAGGCACTAATTCACTGTGCAGGCACACGAACCTCGGGATCTGTTTTTCGGAGTATTATGAGAAGCTGATCGAGGAAGGATGAGGATCCAAAAGAGAATAGAAATGGCGTTCCAATCCTGAACATGCTCCGTTCAGGCAGGAACGCCATTTTTGGCTGGGCTGGGTAAAAACGAAAGGAAGCCCCGGGTTCCGGGGCTCCGCATCAAAACTGATCTTCTTATTTTTTGACGTTGAATGCTTTCATTCCGGGATAGTTGGCAGCCTTTCCGAGCTGTTCCTCTATCCTGAGAAGCTGGTTGTACTTTGCGACTCTCTCAGAACGGCTGGGTGCACCGGTCTTGATCTGGCAGGTGTTGAGAGCAACTGCGAGGTCAGCGATCGTCGTGTCTTCGGTCTCGCCGGAGCGGTGAGAAGTAACTGCGGTGTATCCTGCCTTGTGGGCCATCTTGATAGCTTCCAGCGTCTCGGAAACGGAGCCGATCTGGTTGAGCTTGATAAGGATGGAGTTGCCGCATCCGTTTGCTATGCCCTTGGAGAGGCGTTCCGTGTTGGTTACGAACAGGTCGTCGCCTACGAGCTGGACTTTGTGGCCGATCTTGGCGGTCATCTTCTTCCAGCCTTCCCAGTCCTCTTCATCAAGGCCGTCTTCGATGGAGATGAGGGGGTATTTGTCTACCAGGGATTCCCAGTGAGCGATAAGTTCATCGGTGGTGAAGTCCTTGCCGGATTTGGGCTGATGATAGAAGCCTTTGCCCTTCGGGCTCTTCCATTCAGAAGCAGCGGCATCCATTGCGATCATGAAGTCCTTGCCGGGAACGTATCCTGCAGCCCTGATGGCCTCGAGGATCTTCTCGATTGCTTCCTCATCGTTCTTGAGGCTGTTGGGAGCGAATCCGCCTTCGTCGCCTACTGCCGTCACGTCATTCATCTTCTTGATGAGAGACTTGAGGTTGTGGAATACTTCAGCACACCAGCGGAGACCTTCGGCGAAGGAAGGAGCGCCTACCGGCATTACCATGAATTCCTGTGTGTCAACAGCGCTGTCGGCATGTGCGCCGCCGTTCAGTATGTTCATCATCGGCACGGGGAGGCATGTGGCCTGGATGCCGCCTATGAACTTGTACAGCGGGATCTCAAGTGCTGTTGCTGCTGCTCTGGCTGTTGCGATGGAAACTGCAAGGATTGCATTTGCGCCGAGCTTGGATTTGTCTTTCGTGCCGTCAAGATCGAGCATGATCTTGTCAACTGCGTAGATGTCAGTAGGATCTGCGCCTACAAGAGCGGGAGCGATGATCTCGTTGACATTTGCGACCGCCTTGAGGACACCTTTTCCAAGGTATACTTTTTTATCTCCGTCACGGAGTTCAAGAGCTTCAAATTCACCTGTGGAAGCTCCACTGGGAGAAGCGCCGCGGCCGACTACGCCGTTGCAGAGAGTTACTTCAGCTTCAACTGTGGGGTTTCCTCTGGAATCGAGGATCTGTCTCGCGAAAACTTTTGCGATTGTAAGATTTTTCATATGAAAAGCCTCCTAAAAAATTTCATGCATATTATATATCAAATCTCCGAATAAGTCCATTGAGAAAGCAAACTTTTTCTGCTTTTTTGGCCTCCTGAGCGAAAGGCAGCCGCTTATTCCTGGTCACAGCAGGGAAAACTAATCACGCAACCGCCCGGAGATATTTTAAACGCCGTTTATAAAAACACCCCCGGTCGTTTGACCGGGGGTATGCGCTGTTCTGATCTATGCCTGCCTCAGGATGTCGCCCTTTCTGATCTCGAAAGGAGCGTATATGACGAACCTCATGGCAGGATGAGGCGTAGAGTCTATATGCGAGCCGTCTTCATCGAAGATACCGGTCACTTCAAAGCCTTTTCCGGTTTTCCCGGGGGAAAGCACCTCGACCCTGTCGTTGACGTTCAGCTTGTTTTTCTGCACGAATACGGCCCTGTATCTTCCTTCTGCGTCCGGGAGGGCAGCCGTCTCGACGGCTGTCGCCAGAAAGGCTTTGTCCCTCAGGTAACCGTGTACCGTAACAGTATTCGCTGATTCGGAAGGGTTCCCGAAGAAGAATCCCGTGCCGTATTCACGGTGGCTCACGCCGTCAAGCTCCCGGAGCCATTCCGGATCCACGCGGTAACCCGCCGGATCCCTGCGGTAGCTGTCGATCGCCATCCTGTATGTATTCGTCACCACGGCAGTGTAGTATGCGCTCTTGACCCTGCCTTCTATCTTGTAGCTGTCGATCCCGGAGTTTTCAAGTTCGGGGATGTGTTCGATCATGCAGGTGTCCTTTGAACTCATGAAGAAGGTCTCGCCGTTTGCGTCTTCCTCGACGGAGCCGACTGTCGGGAGCTCGGGCCTCTTCTCTTCTGCGACATCCATGGCGGAAGGGGAGTATTTCCAGCGGCACGGCTGAGCGCACTGGCCGTGGTTTGCGTCCCTGCCTGTGAAATAATTGGAAAGGAGGCACCTGCCGCTGTATGCTATGCACATGGAGCCGTGGATGAAAGTCTCAAGTTCCAGCGAGTCCGGGATCCCTTCGCGGATGTCTGCGATATCCTTGAGGGTCAGTTCCCTTGCCAGGACGATCCTCGAAGCCCCGAGCTTCTGGTATGCGATACATGTCTGGGCTGATACGACGCTCGCCTGTGTGGAGATATGGATATGCATTCCAGGAGCTTTTTCCTTTATCAGGTCGATGACTCCTATATCAGATATAATAGCCGCGTCCGCCTTTATATCCCCGAGAAATGTGAGATAATCTGACAGCTCCTCATACTCGCGGGTACGGGGCATGACATTGACCGTGACATAAATCTTTCTGTGTTCCGAGTGGCACAGGTCCACCGCATCAGCCAGTTCCTGACGGCTGAAATTGTCCGACGCCGCCCTCATGCCGAAGTTCTTTCCTGCAAGATAAATAGCGTCGGCTCCGAACCGCACGGCGGCTTCCAGCTTGTCAAAACTTCCTGCAGGGGACAGGAGTTCCGCTTTTCTTGAATTGCTCATGTTAAGAACACCTTTCGGATCAGAGACTGGTTATGACCGGAAGAATCATGGGTTTGCGCTTGGTTCTTGAGTAGACGAATTTTGAGAGGCTTTCCTTGACGTCAGCCTTCAGTTCCATCCAGTCGGTGGCTCCCGAGTCGAGGGAATCCATAATGGCTTCCATTACCACGTCGCGCATCTCCTCGATGAGATCCTCGTTTTCTTTTGCATATACGAAACCTCTTGAAATGAGATCCGGCCCGGAAACTATCGACTGTTCGTCGATATCGACCGCTGCGACTGCCACGATAAGTCCGTCCTGGGCGAGATGTCTTCTGTCCCTCAGGACCACGTTGCCGATGTCGCTGACGCCGTATGCGTCCACAAGGACTCTTCCCGAGGGTACGGTCCCGTTCTTTTTGCAGCTTCCGGGTGTGAGCTCCAGTACCTGACCGATGTCCATAACGAATATGTCTTCCGGTTTCATGCCCATGAATTCAGCCAGCTCCTTGTGCTGCATCAGGTGATGGTACTCACCGTGTATCGGCATGAAGAACCTTGGCTTGGTAAGAGCGTGGATCAGCTTCAGGTCTTCCTGACATGCATGTCCGGATACGTGCACCACGTCCTCATCGTGGTATACGGACACGCCCTTCTTGTACATCTCGTTTATGATCCGGTTCACGAGTTTTTCGTTTCCGGGGATTGCGTGTGACGAGAGGACCACAAGGTCGTTGTGCATCAGCTCTACCTGGGAATGGTCGGAGAAGGCCATCCTGTAGAGGGCGGACATGGGTTCGCCCTGGGATCCGGTCGTGACGATCGTCAGCATCTCCGGGGGATAATTGCCTATATCGCCGATATCCACCAGGGATCCCGGGGGGACGTCCATATATCCGAGTTTCACAGCCGCGCCGATGACGTTGATCATGCTACGGCCGGTGATCGCGACTTTTCTTCCGAATTTGTAACTGGAGTTGATGATCTGCTGTACGCGGTGTACATTTGAAGAGAAAGTAGCGATGATGACTCTCTTGTCTGTATGGTTCATGAAGATACGGTCAAGGGAAGCGCCGACCTTTCTTTCGGAGGGCGTGAATCCCGGCACGTCTACGTTGGTGCTCTCGCACATCAGCAGGAGAATGCCTTCCTTGCCGTATTCGCCTATGCGGGTGAGATCGATCATCTCTCCTCCGATGGGAGATACGTCAAGCTTGAAATCTCCGGTGTGGAGGATCGTCCCGCAGGGAGTCCTCACCGCTATCATGCACGAGTCGGCTATCGAATGGTTCACTCGTATGAATTCGCATTTGAAAGCTCCCAGTTTCACGACTGATCCAGCTGATACCGTCACAAGCTCCCTCTGACCCAGAAGGTGGTGCTCGGCCAGCTTGTTTTCGAGTATCCCGAGAGTGAGCCGAGTTCCGTATACCGGTATGTTGAGAGTTTTCAGAAGATAGGGGATCGCTCCTATATGGTCTTCGTGGCCGTGGGTGATCAGAAGGCCTCTGATCTTTGACGCGTTCTTTTCAAGGTATGTGAAATCCGGGATCACAAGATCGACGCCCAGCATTTCATCATCGGGGAACGCGATACCGCAGTCTATGATTATGATGTCTTCCTCATACTCTATGACTGCTAGGTTCTTTCCTATCTCGTTGAGTCCGCCCAGCATTGCAACGCGGACTTTTCCTGTTTTTTTCTTAGACACTGTATATTTCCTTTCTGCGAGGGCCAAATGGGCATGATGCTCCCCGAAGCGCACGGAAACAGACGCGTAAAAACGCGCACATGAAAAGTGCGTAGGAGCAACGGGTATTCCGCGACCGGCATCCCGGATCCCCTGCTTGTCGGCAGCAGGTTCAGCGGCAGTCACGACTATGTTTTCTGATTTAACAACTGATTTGTGTGACCCTCGTCGGCGTACCTCCACAAATCAACCCAGTATATTGTACCACAAAATACTGGCCCGGTCAACCCCTGCGAAAAATGCGTTGCAGTAGACACAGAGATCCCGCCCTTCCGGGCGGGATCTGCAGTACGGTATTCTGTTTTGGTTATCTTGCCTTCGTCCTTATTTCCTCAAGTGCCTTTGCGAGGAATTCCTCTGTGGGCATGGCTCCCAGGTCCTCGCCTGCGCGGGTCCTAACGGATACCGTGCCTGCGGCCCTGTCTCTCTCTCCGACGACCAGCATATACGGTGTCTTGGCGAGCTGGGCTTCCCTGATCTTGTACCTCATGGTGTCTGTCCTTGAATCGCAGTGGACTTTAAGGCCTCCGGCGTACAGTTTGTCGGCCACTTCGCGGGCATAGTCAGTATACTCCGGAGATACCGGGATGACTTCGACCTGCAGCGGAGCGAGCCACATGGGGAACGCGCCTGCATATTTTTCGATGAGAAGAGCGAGGGTCCGCTCATAGCATCCGAGGGAAGTGCGGTGGATGATGTACGGGAGTTTCTGCTGGTTGTCCGAGTCTGTGTAGTACATACCGAATTTCTCAGCCAGCAGCATGTCGATCTGGATGGTGACGATGGTGTCTTCCTTGCCGAAGACGTTCTTGCACTGGATATCGAGCTTCGGCCCGTAGAAGGCAGCCTCATCTATCCCTATCTTATAGTCGACTCCCAGATCGTCGAGGATGTTCTTCATCACTCGCTGTGATTCCTCCCACTGTTCCGCAGTTCCTTCGTACTTTGCAGTGTTGTTAGGATCCCACTGAGAGAATCTGAAGGTGCAGTCTTCAAGCAGTCCCACGGTATCGAGAGCGTATTTCGCGAGCTCGAGACAGCCCTTGAATTCCTCTTCCAGCTGGTCGGGACGGAGGATCAGATGGCCCTCGGATATGGTGAACTGACGTACTCTTATGAGGCCGTGCATCTCGCCGCTGTCTTCATTTCTGAACAGGGTGGAGGTCTCGCCGAATCTCATGGGCAGCTCTCTGTAGGATCTCTTCTTTGTCAGGTAGGCCTGATACTGAAACGGGCAGGTCATGGGACGGAGCGCGAAGCATTCGGCTTCCTCATCGTCCGGATCACCCAGAATGAACATGCCGTCGCGGTAGTGGTCCCAGTGGCCGGATATCTTGTAGAGATCCCGCTTTGCCATGAACGGGGTCTTGGTGAGCAGGTATCCGCGCTTCTCCTCTTCGTCCTCGATCCACCTCTGGAGCGTCTGGATGATACGGGCGCCCTTCGGGAGTATGATGGGGAGGCCCTGGCCTATGTAGTCGACTGTGGTGAAGAGCTCGAGTTCACGGCCCAGCTTGTTGTGGTCGCGTTTCCTGGCTTCCTCAAGCTGCTCGAGATGGGCGTTCAGCGCATCCTTGGTCGGGAACGCGGTCCCGTAGATCCTCTGGAGCATCTTCTTTGTGGAATCGCCTCTCCAGTAGGCGCCGGTGCAGCTCGTCAGCTTGAACGCCTTGATGGCTCCCGCAGAGAACAGGTGCGGACCGGCGCACAGGTCGGTGAACTCACCCATCCTGTAGAAGGAGATATCCTCGCCTTCGGGAAGGTTTTCGATGAGCTCGATCTTGTAGGGTTCGTCCTTCATGAGCTCGAGAGCTTCGTCCTTCGGAAGGATGAACTTCTCCATCTTCGGGTTTTCCTTGATTATCTTCTTCATCTCTGCTTCCAGTTTTTCGAGGACCTCGGGAGTGAAGGAGACATCGGAATCGAAGTCATAGTAGAATCCGTTCTCGATGGCGGGACCTATCGTCAGTTTTGCACCGGGATAAAGCCTCTTCACGGCTGCGGCAAGGACGTGCGAAGCTGTGTGCCTGAACACACGGGCGCCCTCCTCGTCTTCGAACGTGAGCAGCTTCACGTCAGCATCGGAACTGATCACAGTGGTCAGGTCCCTGGTCTCTCCGTTGATGTCCGCGGCTATGACCTCTCTCGAGATGAGTTCCGCTTCCTTCGCCGCGTCATATGCAGTGACCGGCGAATCGAAATCAAGCGTTTTGTCATTGAATCTTACTTTGAACATAGTGTCCGCCTCCATTCTTGAATTTTGGAGCAGCGTGCGGCTTTTTCAAAACAAAAAAGCCGGGTACGCGAAACCGTGTTCGGGGTGCAGACGCGTGTCTGCACGGTTCCACCCGAGCTTTTAACTCATTTGATATTTTACTGACCGTTTTATTCGGAAGGGTGGTATCCGTCAGGGGTGCAGGGAAGCTTTTCAGCAGCCGCTCCTCTCTGTACATGCACTGTCCCGGGGACTTATCCCTCGCCACGATTTATATCACAATCCGGGGCCAAAGTCAAGGAAATACGGCAAAAAAAACCGAACTGTAACACAGATGAAACAAATGCATCAGGACAGGTGGAAAAGCATATAAGAAATAGAGAGAAAATAACTAAAAAATCATACATTTTCACATGCTGCGGAGAATGAAAATCACTTGACAGTTTTTAAATAGTTTATATAATATTCACTGGAGCCGGGTGGAGTCATCCTGAGCACGCGGCCCCGGAGGTGTACCATGAAAAAGAGAGTTGCGGTAATAGGATACGGCGGCATGGGAGCGGGCTCCCACTGCAAGAAGATTTTAGCGAGCGATGTCTGCGAACTGGCAGGCATATATGATATAGACCCGGAAAAAAGAGCAAAGGCTGAAGCGGACGGCATAAAGGCGTACTCCACCAGGGAAGACCTGCTGGCTGACCCTTCCGTCGACATCGTTACGGTGGCGACGCCCAACGATTCACACGAGGAGATAGTAATCGCCTCGCTGAAAGCGGGCAAGCACGTCATATGCGAGAAGCCGGTGGCACTGTCCCTTGACAGCCTGGAGAGAATGATCGCGGTGGCTGAAGCCGAGGGACGGATCTTCTCTGTCCACCAGAACAGAAGATTCGACATAGACATCCTTGCGGTGAAAAAGGTCATTGAGAGCGGAGAGATAGGAAAGCCCATCAATCTTGAATCCAGGATACACGGCAGCAGAGGCATCCCCTCTGACTGGAGAGGGAAGAAGGAATTCGGCGGTGGGATGTTGTATGACTGGGGCATCCACATCATCGACCAGGCCTGCATGGTCCTGGGCTACGATGTGAAATCCGTCACATGCACGTTCGACCATATAACCAACAAGGAAGTGGACGACGGGTTCCAGCTCAATATGGAATTCGAGAGCGGACTCAGAGCTTATCTCGAGGTGGGGACATACAACTTTGTCCATATGCCGAGATTCTATCTCAGATGCGAAGGCGGCACTGCAAGGATCGACAGGTGGGATATGCCCATGCACGTAGTGAAGTGCAAGGCATGGCACGAAAGCGATGTGGATCCGGTAAAGTATGCCAGCGGACTGACGAAGACCATGGCTCCCCGCGACAGCATAACCGTGGACGAGTATGACATTGAGAAACAGACCAGCGATCCTCACGACTACTACAGGAACTTCGTTCTTGCATGTGACGGGAAAGCGGAGCAGATGGTGACTCACGAACAGATGAGGTGCGTCCTCAACATCGTGATGAAGGCATTCGAATCAGCCGCGGATGACGGCAGAAAAATATATCTATAGAAATGGACGGCAAACCCCCAATACATACAAAGGGTTTGCCGTTTGGGTTAATATGGGAAAAGAAAGATTACTGGCCAGCGATTACGACGGGACGCTGAATCTCGGAGGGATCGGGGAAGCGAAGAAAACGGCTCTCGCGGAATGGAAAGAGAAGGGGAACTTCTTCGCGGTCATAAGCGGCAGGGGCATACCGAACCTGATGGAGCTTATGGATGAAGACGGTATACGTCCCGATTTCCTCGTAGGCGACAACGGAGCGACGATAGCGGACGGGAAGGGGACTGTCCTGTGCGAGACAGGGTGCCGAGGCGATATCGCTAAGGAACTTGCGGAATATCTTTTCGCGTTGGGATGCGACTGGGCAACTTTGCGTGCCTCTTCATTCGACTATCATGTGAAGCCCGCGGGATATCCGTGCGCGGAATGGGAGATACCAATAGGGGAACTTCCGCAGGTGCCGTATTTCACTCAGATGAGCACTTCACTGCGTTCACTCGATGATACGGTCAGGATCATAGGACAAGTCAGAGAGCGCTACGGAAACCTGCTCAATCCGCTGCAGAATTCGGGATGCATCGACATCGTCTCGAAAAACATAAACAAGGCGGTAGGCATCCGCAGGCTCATACAGCGTATCGGCGTGAACGAGGCAGACGTCATCGCCGTTGGGGACAATGTGAATGACGCGGACATGATAAGGGCATTCCCGTCCTACGCCATGGAAAACGGAGTGGATGAACTCAAAAGGATCGCCGGAAGAAAAGTGGCCGGCGTGGACATACTCATACGTGAACTGCTCGGCGAGCAGAAATAACGGAAAGGCAGGAAAAAGCATGGTTTGCGAGATACTGTGTGTGGGAACAGAGATCCTTCTCGGAGAGATAGTCAATACCGACGGCGCGTTCGTGGCGCGCGAGATCGCCGCTCTGGGGTTTTCGTCCTATCACCAGACAATCGTGGGAGACAATGAGCAGAGGCTGAGGGAAGCGCTCAGAACTGCTCTGGAAAGATCCGACGTAGTCATCACCACGGGCGGTCTCGGGCCGACACTGGACGATATCACCAAGGCAACTATAGCAGATGCGCTGGGCATACCCATGTACCTGAACGAAGAGATACTGAACGATGTAAGGGCATTCTACACGAAGCGCGGCCTTGAGATGACCGACAACAACATACAGCAGGCGATGATCCCGGAGGGAGCCGTGATTTTCAGAAACAAATGGGGAACGGCCCCGGGCATCGCGCTGAGAAAGAAAGTCGGGGGCAGAACAAGGCACGTCCTTCTTTTTCCCGGACCTCCGTCAGAATGCGAGCCGATGTTCTATGAGTGCGGACGGCCGTACCTCCAGCAGCTCACAGATGACGTGATATACAGCCTTAACCTCCACCTGGCGGGGACCAACGAATCCGAAGCGGAGGACATACTCAGGGATATAATGGACGAGTCGGAGAATCCCACGGTAGCTCCGTACGACTGCGAACACGAGGTCAGGATCAGAATAACGGCCCGGGCAAAGGATCTTGAGACCGCAAAAAAAATGTGCGGCGAGATGAAGGAAAGGATAGCCGCGGGCAAGGCAGGGAAGTACATATACTTCGAGACTGACACGCCTTTTGAGGCGAAGAATGCAACGGTCATAGCCATGATCAGAGAGCTGAGGAAGGCAGGGCTGACTTTCGCGGCGGCGGAGAGCTGTACTTCCGGAATGATCGCCGCAAGGGTAGGCGACATCCCGGGCGCATCGGATGTGCTTCTGGGCGGCGTGGTTTCCTATTCAAACGAAGTCAAGAAGAGATTGCTCGGGGTCCCGGCAGAGGTCCTTGAGAAATACGGTGCGGTGTCTGTCCAGTGCGCGGGATATATGGCTGAGGGTGTCAGAAGAGTCACAGGCGCCGGTATCACGGTATCAGTGACCGGGATTGCGGGCCCGGACGGAGGCACACCGGAAAAGCCAGTGGGCACCGTGTGCTTCGGCCTGTCTGACGATAAGGGCACGTATACCGAAAGGGTACTGTTCGGGAACAACAAGAATGACAGAGCCAGGATCAGGCGGCTCACGACAGCCTTCGCAATGATGCTCGTGATTAGACGCATCAAAGGGATAATCTGAGAGACAGGCAGAATACATATGCAGCCCGGCGTATACCGGGCTGAAAAACTGTTTGCGAGTTGAATTATTATTCGGAAAAGCGTATAATCATACAAAACAGAGAGGAGGGTGACAGGATGAAACTGATCCTGAAATATCTGCGTCCGTACTCCGGCCGGATGGCTTTCGGGTTCGCGATAAAGTTTATCGGCAGCATCATGGATCTCTTCATCCCCATGCTCCTGTCCGTGATCATAGACGACATAGTCCCGACGGGAAAAGTCAGGGAGATATATCTGGCGGGCCTTCTGATGCTGGTCTGTTCCCTCATAGCGATAGCTGGGAACATAATCGCCAACAGGATGGCAGCCCGGGTCGCAAGAAACTCGACCGAGAAGCTGAGGAACGATCTGTTCTCGAAGATCTCATATCTATCAGCCAGACAGCTGGATGAATTCACCATCCCCTCGCTCGAATCGAGACTGACATCCGATACATACAATATCCATCAGTTCACCGGGATGGTACAGCGGCTGGGGGTCAGGGCGCCTCTTCTCCTTCTGGGAGGGATAATCGTCGCCTTTATAATGGAGCCGGTCCTTACGCTGGTGCTTGTCGGTACGCTTCCCCTAATCGTCATCACCGTATTCTTCGTGACAAAGAAAGGTATCCCGCTCTACAACAGGCAGCAGGTGGCCACCGACGGCATGACCAGGATAGTCAGGGAAGACGCCCAGGGCATCAGAGTCATCAAAGCCCTCGGCAGGGAAGAGTCCGAAAAGGACAGGTTCGCCGAATCGAATGCTACTCTCAATGCCACCGAGAAGGCTGCGGCATTCAATATGGCGAAGTCGAGCCCGATACTCAATCTGCTCCTTAATCTCGGCCTGGTGGCAGTGATCATAGTAGGAGCGATACGGGTCAACTCCGGTGAATCCCAGGTGGGCGAGATAATCGCATTCACGTCGTATTTCACGATAATCCTGAACGCTGCCATGAGCGTCACCAGGATATTCATAATGTCTTCCCGCGGCATCGCCTCCGCCAACAGGATAAAGGAGGTCCTCGAGTGTCCTGCAGACATGGTGTGCACAGAGACAGACAGAGTACCTGTCCCCGGTGCGCCGAAGATAGAATTCAGTCACGTCACGTTCTCATATAACGGTATCAAGCCCGATATAGATGACGTATCCTTCTCCATCGAAAGCGGGAAGACTCTCGGTATTATAGGCCCTACGGGTTCCGGGAAGACCACGCTCATAGCGCTGCTTATGAGACAGTATGACACTGATTCCGGTGAAGTCCTCGTGGACGGCGTCAATGTCAGGAATATAGGCAAGGATGAGCTGTCCGAGAAATTCGGAGCGGCATTCCAGAACGATTTCCTTTTCGCCGATACCATAAGGACAAATATCGATTTTGGAAGAGGCCTCACGGACGAGGAGCTCCTCAGGGCGGCCGGATACGCCCAGGCCTCGGAAGTCATCGAAGGCAAGGGCGGTCTGGATTACAACCTTACAATCAAGGGAGCCAACCTTTCCGGGGGACAGAAACAGCGTATTATCCTTAGCAGGGCATTCGCTGCAGACCCCGAGATACTGGTGCTTGACGACAGTTCATCAGCACTTGACTACGCCACTGACGCAAAACTCAGGGCTGCCATAAGGGAGAACTTCAGCAGCAGGACCACCTGCGTGATAGTCACACAGAGAGTGTCATCCATAATGAACGCGGATCATATACTGGTCATGGATGACGGAAAGATAATAGGGCAGGGCACCCACGCCGGTCTTCTTGAGACTTGCGCCCTGTACCGCGAGATAAGCCAGTCGCAGATAGGGGGTGCTTTGCTTGAATAGAGGGCCTAAAGTAGCGCGTCCCGAAGACGTTGTGGTGGAGAACGTTTCCAAGAAAAAGCTCAAGGTGCTGCTGCGCCTGGGACGCTATATAATAAAGTTCCGTTTCGGATACATATGCGCTATACTGATCTCTATTGTTTCAAATATCCTGGCCCTTGCCGGTCCCAAACTGTCGGGTCGCGCGATCAATGCCATCGGAATCGAGAGCGGGCAGGTGGACTTTGAGGCAGTGGCCCGCAACTGCGTCCTAATGGTCATAGCATATGTGCTTTCATCGGTTATGTCATACGTGCTCCAGGTGCTGATGATAAATCTGTCACGCGGCATCGTAAAGCAGATGAGGCAGGACGTCTTTTCCAAGCTCATGAGACTGAAAGTGGGATATTTCGACACCAGCCAGACTGGTGATATCATTTCGAGGATATCCTACGACATCGACACCATAAATGCGACGCTTTCGACGGATCTGGTTCAGATCACCTCGTCCGTGGTGACGGTGATAGGCGCGTTCATCATGATGATGACCATATCCCCTCTTCTGTGCCTCATATTCGCCGTGACGGTGCCGGCTTCCATAATCGCGACGGATCTGATTGCAAAGAAAGTTCATCCGTATTTCAGAGCACGGTCAGGAAAGCTTGGAGAGCTGAACGGATATGCAGAGGAATGCCTGTCCGGGCAGAAGACGGTCAGGGCCTACTCCCGTGAGCAGACGATGATCCGAAGATTCGCCGAAAAGAACAAAAGGGCAGCCGATGCGTATTTTGACGCAGACTATTATGGCAGCATGGTGGGCCCCACGGTGAATTTCATAAACAACATATCCCTGGGCCTTGTGTCCGTGTTCGGATCCCTGCTTTTCCTGTCAGGCAGGATCCTGATCGGAGATGTGTCTTCATTCGTGCTTTATTCAAGAAAATTCAGCGGACCAATAAACGAAGCTGCGAACATCATCAACGAACTGCAGTCCGCTGCGGCTGCCGCGGAAAGGGTATTCAGACTGCTTGACGAGGAAGAGGAGTGCGCAGATGACGTAAACGAGACGGTATTCGGGAATGAACCCGGGCAGACCGCGGTCATCGGCGAAGTCAGGGTGGATGATGTGTGCTTCGGTTACCCGGGCGGACGTGAGATACTTCACGACCTGAGCATGTCTTCGGAGCCGGGCCGTACGATAGCGATCGTCGGGCCCACAGGCGCCGGAAAGACCACTGTGATCAATCTGCTGATGAGATTTTATGACCCCGATTCAGGGAAGATACTTCTGGAAGGAAAGGATACGAAGCTTGCGGAGAGGACATCGGTCAGGAAGAGCTACACGATGGTCCTGCAGGACACATGGCTGTTTACCGGCACGATCGCGGAAAACATAGCTTACGGTTCGACTTCCGCGGTCACAAGGGAGCAGATCGAAAATGCGGCAAAAGCCGCAGGCATACATTCGTTCATATCGGGCCTGCCGAAGGGCTATGACACCGTTCTTACAGATGTGGGAGTTAATATCTCGAAAGGGCAGAAACAGCTTCTTACGATAGCGAGGGCTCTTATATCCGACGCCCCGGTCATAATTCTTGACGAGGCCACGTCAAACGTGGACAGCATGACTGAAATGAGGATCCAGTCAGCCATGAGGGATCTTACTAACGGCAAGACGGCGATAATAATAGCACACAGACTGTCCACCATAAAATCGGCGGACGTGATCTATGTTCTAAGATCCGGAAGAGTCATCGAACACGGAACCCACGATGAACTGATGGACGCGGGAGGATTCTACAGAAGCCTCTACGATTCTCAGTTCGCCGGATGACAGAAATACAGCAGGCGCACGAAAAAGCCCGGTCTCACATGAGGCCGGGCTTTGAAGTGCCTGTTTTTTTATTTTTCCTTGTCGGGATCCAGCAGCTTGTAGCAGAGAGCAGCGAGAACGCCGCCTACCAGAGGAGCTACCAGGAAGATCCAGACGTTTGAAATGTATGTGGGGTCAGTTGCGAATATCGCTGTGCCGAGGCTGCGGGCCGGGTTGACCGAAGTGCCGGTAAGGGAGATGCCCAGGATGTGGACGAGAGTGAGGGTGAGACCGATCACTATGCCTGCCACCTTGGAGTATTTCTCCTTGCTGGTCACGCCGACGATGGCGATGACGAATACAAAGGTCAGGATCACCTCAACGAGGATCGTGAGGGGGATGCTGCCCGCGAACAGACCGTTCGATCCGAGAGCCTCAGTATTGGCAGCGGGGATCTGGGATGCGATGAGCTTGAGCACTGCGCCGCCGGCGATAGCACCGAGGAACTGGGAAATGATGTAGCCGAAGAAATCCTTAACGCTGATCCTCTTGAGAACCAGCATCGCGATGGATACCGCGGGGTTGATATGGCATCCGGAGACGTTGCCGATGGAATATGCCATAGCAACGATCACGAGTCCGAATGCGAATGCGGTAGCGAGATACCCGCCGGTCACTTCACAGCCGACTATCGCTGCTACACCGCAGGCAAACAGGACAAGGACGAATGTGCCGATGAATTCTGCCAGGTATTTTCTGAATGATTTCATGAAAATTACTCCTTTGCTGTAATTTGTGGGCACATTGATTTTATCATACGAAATCAACAAAATCAACAAGTATAAGATAAAACAATCTGTCGATTTTTGCGGTTTTACGATGTTCACTGTGCAGGAGCAAAGGAGTAATGAATCGTTATTCTATTTTGACTCTGAAGTGTCTTCTTCGAGAGCGGTCGTCGCATGGACAAGGACTTTCCTGTCGTATCCGGAAAACATATCATCCACTGTTTTCTTATCCATTTTCGGAGTGATCAGGGAAACGACAGGGACAACGACGAGTCCACAGACCATGGCCAGAACGCCGGCATTGATCGGGGAAGTGAAGAAGGAGTTGATGAACACTCTGCCCGTAAAGTTGCAGAACATGTCAGCTCCCATGATCCCGACACCG
>CACZSC010000241.1 GCA_902783755.1 uncultured Ruminococcus sp.
TGCGTCAGATCTCACTGGAGGTGGGGCGTGAGAACAGTCTCTGCATACATGTGACCCTGGTGCCCGATCTCCACGGCTCCGAGGAGCACAAGACCAAACCTACCCAGCATTCCGTGAAGGAGCTGCAGGGCATGGGCGTGAACCCGAACATAATCATCCTGAGATGCGACGAGCCTCTGGAGGACAGCATATTCGACAAGATATCCCTCTTCTGCAACGTGAAGAAGGACTGCGTCATCGAGAACATAACCCTTCCGAACCTATACGAGGCTCCCCTGATGCTGGAAAAGTCCGGCTTCTCCTCGGTGGTATGCAGGGAACTGGGCATAGACGCCCCGGAACCGGATCTTGCCGACTGGACCGCCATGGTGGCAAGGATCAAGTCGAGACCGTATACGGTGCATATCGGCCTTGTCGGCAAATATGTGGCGCTCCACGACGCCTACCTGTCGGTGGCGGAGGCCATGAGGCATGCGGGATACTTCCACAATACCCACATCAAGATACACTGGATAGATTCCGAGACGATCACGGATGACAGCGCAGAGGAGATCCTGGGCGGACTCGACGGAATCATAGTGCCGGGCGGGTTCGGCAGCCGCGGATGCGAGGGCATGATCGCGGCGGCCCGGTATGCAAGGGAAAAGGAGATCCCGTATTTCGGGATCTGCCTCGGTATGCAGATCATGGTCATAGAGTTCGCGCGGCATGCGGCAGGGATCGAAGGAGCCAACTCCGGTGAGTTCGACGACAAGTGCAGTGACAAGGTCATAGACTTCATGCCCGGACAGAGCGACGAGGTGAACAAGGGCGGTACCCTGAGACTGGGGGCGTATCCCTGCGAGATACAGCCCGGGACCATCATGGAGAAGTGCTACGGATCCCGTCACATCAGCGAGCGGCACCGCCACCGCTACGAATTCAACAACGATTACAGAAAGATTTTTTCGGACTGCGGGCTGACACTCAGCGGCATATCCCCGGACGGACTGCTGGTGGAGACGGTGGAGCTCACGGAGCGTCCGTTCCATGTGGGCGTCCAGTATCATCCCGAATTCAAGTCCCGTCCCAACAAACCTCATCCGCTGTTCCTGGGATTCATAGGAGCGGCGTTCGAAAGGATGAAAGCAGGAAAGGAGTAAGCGCATGCGGTTCACCAAGATGCACGGCCTCGGGAACGACTATCTCTACGTGTACGGAGGAGTCCCCGGGGACATCAGGGACATCTGTACCAGGCTTTCCGACCGTCATTTCGGTGCGGGATCCGACGGTATGATATTCATATCGCCTTCAACAAGGGCGGATTTCAGGATGCGCATATTCAATGCGGACGGCTCCGAGGCCATGATGTGCGGAAACGGGATCCGCTGTGTGGGCAAATACGTATATGAAAAGGGATACACGGACAGGACCCGCCTGACCGTGGAGACCCTTTCGGGCATAAGGAACCTTGAGCTCACGGTCATTGGGGGCAAGGTCAGGTACGTCACCGTGGACATGGGAGAGGCGCAGGTCTCGGAGGATCTCAGGCTTCATGTCTTCGGAGGGGACGTCACGTGCACCCCTGTGTCGGTGGGCAACCCCCACGCCGTGGTGTTCACGGACAATGCGGACGGCGTGGCGCTTGAGCTTCTGGGTTCGCAGATCGGGCAGGACGGCGCATTCCCGGACGGCGCCAACGTTGAATTCGCCGAAGTCACGGGGGACAACAGTCTCAGGATGAGGGTCTTCGAACGGGGAAGCGGCGTCACAATGGCCTGCGGCACGGGAGCCTGCGCGGCAGCCGCTGCGGCAGTCAGCAAGGGCATATGCTCATATGACGCGCCCGTCAGTGTGAAGCTTGACGGAGGTATCCTCGAGGTCACCGTGACAAGGGACATGAGGATCATGATGACCGGTCCCGCGGAGACCGTATACGAAGGGGAGACCGCCCTATGCTGAGACCGAATCTTCATTATTCAGAACTTAAGGATTCATACCTGTTCTACAACATATCGAAAA
>CACZSC010000242.1 GCA_902783755.1 uncultured Ruminococcus sp.
AGGAGCTTGTTCTTCTTTTCAAGCAGCTTGTATACCAGGCCCGCCGCGAGTCCGCAGAGGATGCCTTTCAGCAGCACCGTTATGATGGTGCCGGCAGGATCTATCTGCATGAAGGGGGTGGCGTCGCCGTTGATGAGGACCACCGCGCCAAACACCAGTCCGAGCCAGGTGCTTATGTCGGCTCCGCAGGTGGCCGCGCCTATGACTATGGGCAGCAGCACCAGGGACACCTGGAAGGGGCCGAACCTGACAAAGGTGCCCAGCAGCTGCAGGATGATGACGATAGCGGTGAGGACCGCCCCGAGCACTATCTTCTGTGTATTTACATATCTCTTGCTTCTCTGAAGACCCATAATGTCCTCCGTAGTATCTGTTTCTGTTTGGCGTTATTATATCATCATACTTCCTCCAATGCAATGTCAACCTTGCACATATTATCACCGGCTGAAACGATAATATGATTGAAATAGTACGGGGTTTTGTGGTAAAATCATTGCAGAAAACCAAGTCCGGAGGATGCCATGCACAAAGTATATATTCCTATAATGATCAGGGACGATTTCCCGGCGGAGGAGACCTTCAGGGAGATAAAGAGATCGAAGTGCGACGGGGTGTTCCTGTCCTCATGCAGGCACTGGAGGGACACGCCGGAGGGAAGAAGGATCGACGGCAGAAGATTTGCCGAAGTGTTCAAAAGGGAAGTAAAGAGGTACAGGGAGGCCGGATACACCACCGGCATCTGGATCGGCGAGACCATGGGCCACGGCGGCGAGGACCGGGAGCACAGGTACGCATACCAGCCCTTCGTGAGCCTGAAGGACGAGTGCACCTGCGGGTTCTGCTGCGCGGATGAGAAGTTCAGGCAGGACGTATGCGACTGGGCAGTCTGCGCGGCTGAGGCCGGGGCCGAGATCATACTCCTTGACGACGACTGGCGCATGCATTCCCACGGCATGGACTTCAACGCCGGATGCCTGTGCCCATCCCATGTGGAAAGATACTGCTCCCTCGTCGGCGAGAAACTGTCGGCGGAGGATATAAAGAAAAAGGTGTTCACGGGGAAGGGGAACCGGTACCGCATGGCATGGACCGAGCTCATGGGCGGAGACATGCTGAGGCTTGCCCGTGAGATCCGGGAGGCCGTGGACCGGGTGAACCCTGAGACCAGGATAGGACTCTGCATAGCCCCTTCCGTCATAGACATGGACGGGGCCGGGATCCGTGAGCTGTGTGACGCCCTTGCGGGGAATACCAGGCCCTTCGTCCGCCTCATAGGAGCCCCCTACTGGGCGAAGAACGGGGCAGATCTTGCCGCCGTCATCACTTCGGAGAGACTGGTGGCGAAATGGATCGAGGAATGGAAGGACCGTACCGGCGCCGAAGTCCTTTTCGAGGGCGATGTTTTCCCGAGACCCAGGTTCGCGTGCCCGGCGGCCTATCTCGAAGCTGCCGACCAGGCAAGCATAGCCGACGGCCACTATACGGGGATCCTGAAATACATGCTTGACTACAATTCGTCCCCGAGATACGAGCACGGATACGTGGACCTTCACCTGAAGGACCTTAAAGTCCGAAAACAGCTGGAAAAGGCCTTTGAAGGAAAAAAGAACATCGGGTTCAGGCCCATAGAGCACAGAGAGATATTCCAGAATCTGGTACTTCCTTCAGACTATCTCATCGCCGACGGCATCGCCTATGAGCATTTCAGGGGCATCGCCCCGAGATATCTCACCGGAGCCTCCGTGCCGGTCTCCTTCGACGAGGGAGTCCCGGTGGTGTTCGGCGAGAACGCGAAGTACATATCCGATGAAGAGATCCCGAGGGGAGCGGTCATCGACGCCGAGGCTGCCCGGATCCTCTCCGCAAGAGGGACAGACGTGGGCGTGACCGTGGAAAATGCCGTGTCAAGGGACGGCATCATGTACGCAGACATCGGCGGAGGCGGGGAATACCACAGGATATACAGGGAAAAGACCGTATGCCAGGGCGGGACTTTTGCCACCCTGAAGCCGGCTGAAAAAGCCATAGTACTCAGCGAGTTCGAGGACGGGCGTCCGTCCGCCGTGAGATACGAGAACAAAAGCGGGCAGCGCTTCGTCATATACTCGGTCGTCGCGAAGCCCGTCGACGCGACCAATTTCTTCAGATCATACCTGAGGCAGAAGGAGATGCGGGACAACTACCGCTGGATCTATGGTGAGGACCTGCCGGTCAGCATAACGGGTCATCCGGACGTGCTGGTCATCTGCGGCAAGGGCAACGGAGAGATCGCGGCGGGGATCTGGAACCTGTTCCCGGATCCCATAGCAAGGCCCGTGGTCAAACTGGGATGCAGTCCGAGATCGGTGAGATTCATAGGATGCACCGGACAGGTGAAGGGAAGCGAGATCATCCTCGGTGAGATGGCTCCCTTCAGCTTCGCGGGGTTTGTTTTCAGAAAGTGAGATTTTTCCGCAGCTGTGGACATACGGGCGGAGAAAAGGTATAATTTATTGTGTAAAAAATTCGGAAAGGAAGGATAATAACATGGCAGTAGTGGAACTTACCAGCAGCAATTTTGAGGCGGAAGCCATAAAGTCCGAAAAGCCGGTGCTCATAGATTTCTGGGCATCATGGTGTGGACCCTGCAGGATGCTGTCTCCCCTGGTGGACGAGATCGCCGAGGAAAGGGACGACATAAAGGTATGCAAGGTCAATGTGGATGAGGAGATGGAACTGTCAGCGAAATTCGGCATCCAGGCGATCCCCACCCTTGTCGTCATGAAGAACGGCGAGATAACCAACAGATCCATGGGATACATACCGAAGGAAGAGATCACAGCGCTTATATAAGACAGGGAAGCCTACCGTGGCCGCGCTGCGGCATCCGGTAGGCTTGCTTAACAAGAGGGATATATGAGAAAATTTCTTATACTCGACGGGAACAGCCTGGTGAACCGGGCGTTCTACGGCATAAGGCCCCTGTCCACGAGAGAGGGGCTGCCCACCAACGCGGTCTACGGGTTCCTGACCATCATAAAGAAGCATCTGGACGCCATAAAGCCGGATTTCTGCGCGTGTGCCTTCGACGTGCACGCGAAGACCTTCAGGCATGAGGCCTATCCGGACTACAAGGGGACCAGGAAGGGCATGCCCGACGACCTGAGGGCCCAGATGCCCTACGCGAAAGAGGCGGTGAAGGCCCTGGGATTCAGGATCCTCGAGTGTCCGGGATACGAGGCCGACGACATAATCGGTACCTGCGCCCGGCTGGGTGACGAAGAGGGTGATATACAGACCTACATAGTCACCGGGGACCGGGACTCGCTGCAGCTGATCACGGACCGCACCACGGTGGTCCTGGCGAAGACCAAGGAGGACGTATACTACACTCCCGCCAACTTCACGTCGGACTACGGAGTGACTCCTCTCCAGTACATAGACGTCAAGGCCCTCATGGGAGACTCCTCCGACAACATACCCGGGGTGCCGGGCATCGGGGAGAAGACGGCGTTCAGGCTGATCGCGGAGTCCGGGAGCCTGGACGAGCTCTATTCGGATACCGCGAAGTACGGGGTTACGAAGGGGCTCATCGAAAAGCTGGACAGCGGGAAGGATTCCGCCTATTCGTCGAAGTTCCTTGCCACCATCGTGAAGGACGTGCCGTGCTGCGATCCCGGGGACATATTCTCGGAAAGACACCCGGACGCCGAAGCCTTCACGGAACTGTGCGGCAAGCTGGAATTCGCCGGAATGGCCCTGAGGTTCGGGCTGAAAGCGGAAATGACAGAGGCCGCGCCGGCGGCGGAAGCGGAGAAGACTGAGCTGACCGGGGATCAGCTGGCCGCGTACAGGGCGGAGGAGCCTGCGGCGGTGTTCTTCGGAGACGGGGCTTTCGCCTTTACGACGGACGGCAGGAAGGCATTCCTGTGCCCGGATCCGCGGGAGGATGACATCAGAGCCTTCGTCCGGGGGAACCGGACGGTCTGCCACGATCTGAAGAACCTTCTCAGAAGGCTCGGCATGGGGCATGAGAAGCCCCTGTGCGAATACGACACCATGCTGGCATGCTACCTGCTGAATCCCGGAGAGGGGAGATATCCCCTCGACAACTGCGGGAGACTCTATTCCGAGACGGGTCCCGGGACGGAT
The DNA here is from genome assembly GCA_902783755.1 of uncultured Ruminococcus sp. GTDB lineage: Bacteria > Bacillota > Clostridia > Oscillospirales > CAG-272 > UMGS1696. Next base: position 4,132 of record CACZSC010000242.1, read on the forward strand.
CCGGCATCCGCAGCCTGCTGCATTCATTCGGTATGGCGCAACACGGAGAAGCTCCTTGCCGAAAGAAACATGCTGGAGCTGATGAGGGACATCGAGATACCCCTGGCCTACGTGCTCGCGGGCATGGAGGAGACCGGGTTCAGGATCGACGGAGAGGGCATCAGGAGATACGCCCACCAGCTCCAGATAGAGGAGGAGGCGATGGCCAACTCCATATACATGCAGGCGGGGCATGAGTTCAACATAAACTCGCCGAAGCAGCTGGGCGACGTGCTGTTCACCGAGCTGGGACTGCCGGCGGGACGAAAGACCAAGACCGGGTATTCCACGGACGCCGAGACCCTTGAATCCCTCAGGGCGGGGCATCAGATAGTGGACGACATCCTCCAGTACAGGCAGATCGCGAAGCTGAGAGGCACCTACGGTGAGAACCTGGCCTCGACGGCGGACAAAAACGGAAGGATACACACGAAGCTCAACCAGACCGGAACGGCCACGGGAAGGCTCGCGTCCAGCGACCCCAACCTGCAGAACATACCGGTTCGTGGCCAACTGGGCAGGGAATTGAGGAAATACTTCATCGCGGACGAGGGCAAGGTCCTCATAGACGCTGACTATTCCCAGATAGAGCTCAGGATCCTGGCTTCCATCGCCGGGGACAGGAACATGATCGACGCCTTCATAGGAGGAAAGGACTTCCACAGGTCCGTTGCCTCCCAGGTGTTCAGGGTGCCGGTGGACATGGTGACCGAGGACCTGAGGCGGAAGGCCAAGGCGGTGAACTTCGGCATAGTGTACGGCATCGGAGAGTTCTCGCTGGCGAAGGATCTGGGGATCTCCAGATGGCAGGCGAAGGAGTACATTGAAAACTATCTCACCACGTACAGCGGCGTGGCTGAGTATCTCGAGAAGACCGTGGCGAAGGCGAAGGAGGACGGATACACGTCCACCATGTTCGGGAGAAGAAGGTACATCCCCGAGCTGAAGGCAAAGAACAGGAATCTCGAGGCCTTCGGCGAGCGGGTGGCAATGAACAGCCCCATACAGGGGACGGCCGCCGACGTCATAAAGATCGCCATGATCAGGGTGGAGAAAGCCCTGGCCGAAGCCGGGCTTGACGCGGTGCTCATAATGCAGGTCCACGACGAGCTGATCGTTGAGGCTGACGAGAAATGCAGGGACGAGGCCGCGGAGATCCTCGTGAGGGAGATGGAGAACGCGGTGTCCCTTGCAGTGCCGCTGACTGCGGACTACGGCATCGGAAAGAGCTGGTACGAAGCGAAATAAGGCAAAAAAAGAAAGGCATGGCTCACACACCTAAGTGCGGTCATGCCTTTTGTCGCGTTCTCATCCGGGTATCTGGGGGGAGAGCTCTTCGATCATGTCGAGTCTGCGCTTTGAAGCGTAATACGCGTCGGACATGTCACGGGCTGCCGAGGCTGCGGTCTCGAGGTCGCACAGCACCCGGTACTTCATGTAGAACGGGAGACGTTCATTGTCAGCCAGGTTCCTGAGGGTCCTCAGAGCGTCCGGATATTCCTCCTCCAGCATCTGGTCAACTGCGTTGATGTGGCTCAGCTGGAATCCCCTGGATTCGCAGAACCTGGAGGGCTTTTCTCCGCTGCGGACCAGCTTGAGGTTTATGAAGTACGAGACGGTCTCGGAGGGGACCTCGCTGCCGCATACCGAGATGTCCGTCATCGCGTCCGTTATGTCGTCGCTGCAGGCGGTCCGTATAAGCTCGGAATAGTATGAAACCGCCTTTCTGAAACCTGTGCCGCAGTATACCGAGCGTGAACCGGTCTCATCCGCCAGCGCCAGCTTTTTCAGGGCTTCCGCCAGATTGAGCCGGTCCGCCAGCATAAGGGCGTTCCTCAGAAGGGAGACTGCGTATATGTACAGCAGCTCGTCGTCCATCCCGTCATCCGGGAATCCCGCCAAAAGCTTCAGACAGGTGTCGTGATCGTCTTTTTCAAAGGCTTTCCTCAGCCCTGAGATGATCAGTTCCTTCTCGTACATGCCGTCCTCATCCGGAGAGGACGCGAAGAGATACCCCGCAGGGATCTCAAGCTTTTCGGCGATATGAACGATAGTTGAAGCGGACGGAAATTCCCGTCCGCTTTCTATAAGGCTTATCATGTTCCGGGTGACTTTGTCGCCCGCAAGCTGTTTCTGGGTCAGTCCCTTTTCGCGGCGGATCCTCCTGATCTTCTCCCCCATGAGAGAGTAGGGATCATTCCTCATTGTTTTCTCCCCTGCCTGTCAGGTTGCTGAACAGGGCGCCGGTCTCATTCAGTTTCTTCTCGATCTCTTCCGCGGAGTTCCTATGGAAGAAGGTCAACCTGTCGTTTATCTCGTCGCGGCTGCCGGAGATCTTGGAGAGCAGTGCCTGGAGCTCGAACTGCATGTTCTCTATGAACAGGTTGAGCTCGTTTACGCAGCTCTCGGCGTCCCGGCGGATGTCCTCGTTCAGGGACTGGGCCGTGTCGGACGATATCTCGTGGATGCGGCTGACTAGAGCCTCGGCCTCGTTCCTGGCTCTTTCCTTGTTTCTGGCTGACTCCTCGGCAAGCTCCGCCGTGATCTTCTCGGCTTCCTTCTTCGCGGCGCTGACGATCTCGTCCGCGTTGCGGTTGGCGTTTATGAGTATATCTCCGATCTGGGAGCTTATCTTGTCGTACATCTGGAGCTTGTAGGCCGGTGATTCACGGTCGGGCTCCTCCACGGTCTCCTGTTCGGGATTTCTCGTGAGAGCCACGTTCGCGGAGTTCAGGCGCTCGATCTCGTCGTTGAGGCTGACGATGATGTCGTCCTTTTCCTTTGCCAGGTTCGTGAGCTCCTCGATCTTCGCGGAAAGCTCGTCCGCGGACGGCGCCTCCGGGTCTGCAGGGTGCTCGAGTTCGGATCTGAGGCCCTCCACCGTTTCCTCAAGCTGTGCGATGCGTTCCTTCGCCGATGCCAGCTCTATGTCCTTGCCGGACAGAAGGATCTCCTTCTCCCTTGCCGCGCCTTCGGCTTCCTCCGCCTTGCGGCCGGCCTCTTCGATGGCGGCTTCCGCAGTCTCTTTAGCCCGGAGGGAAGCTTCGTTTTCCGCTGAAAGCTCCCTGATGCGGGCAGCAGCTTTTTCAAGCTCGGCCTTCAGATCCTCGATCTGGGCCGCGTATTTCATATCGGTTTCCTTTATGTAATTGTTGACATCCTCGCGGTTGAAACCGCCGATCTGACTTCTGAAAACTGTGCCGTTGCTGGCCATATTCCTGCCTCCTTGTACTCTGTGAGGAGTTTTTTGCATAATATAACAAATACATATTATCACAACGAAAAAGCAAAATCAACAAGCATGTGGACTGAAAAACCAAAATGTGATATAATTGCTCAAACATTTATGTATTGCAAACGGAGATAGACAATGGATTACGCATATCTGGCAGAACTGCTGTTTCCCGATGTCAGGCTGACACGCGAGGACATCGAGGCAAGGTATCCCCAGAGGCAGCTGCCCGAGGGAGCGAAGGTCACTAGGATAGCCCCCAGCCCCACGGGATTCGTGCATCTCGGAACGCTTTTTCCGGCAACGGTCTGCGAGAGGCTCGCACACCAGTCCGGAGGCGTCTTCTATCTGAGGATAGAGGATACCGACTCCAAGAGGGAAGTGGAAGGCGCGGCTGTAGGGATGATAAAGACCACGGCGAAATTCGGCATAGAATTCGATGAGGGCGCGTCCCTCGACGAGGACGACAACATAATTGACCGCGGTGACTACGGCCCGTACCAGCAGAGCAGAAGATGCGAGATATACCACGTTTACGCAAAGTGGCTGGTGGCCCAGGGAAAAGCCTATCCCGTGTTCAGCACCGAGGAGGAGCTGAACGCCCTGAAGGAGACCGACAAGAAGGCCGAAGTGAAGTCCAGGGAGTGGACTGCGGAGATGGAGGCCGAACAGAAGGCCGAGATGCTCAAAATGCGGGAATTCACCATAGAGGACGTCAAGAAGCATCTTGAGAACGGAGACAGGTTCGTGCTGAGGATGCTGGCTGACGGGGATCCCGAAAAGAAGATAAAGATCACCGATCTCATAAAGGGGAATCTCGAGATCCCTGAGAACGACAAGGACGAGGTGCTCCTGAAGAGCGACGGTATACCCACATACCATTTCGCCCATGCCATAGACGACCATCTCATGGGCACTACCCATGTGGTGAGGGGCGAGGAGTGGCTGCCCAGCCTTTCAAGGCATGTCATGCTGTTCAGCTACCTGGGATTCAGGCTTCCGAGGTACATGCACATAGCCCAGATCATGAGGCTGGATGAGAACGGCAACAAGAAGAAGCTCTCGAAGAGGGACATGGGCGCCAACGTCGAGGATTACAGAAGGATGGGCTATTCCAACGAGTGCGTCATCGAGTACGTCATGACCCTTCTCAATTCCAACTTCGAGGAGTGGCGAACCCAGAATCC
>CACZSC010000243.1 GCA_902783755.1 uncultured Ruminococcus sp.
GGGCGCGGCGTCGACTGTATCCTTGAATGGAACGAAGGCAACCATTTCAGGGACGCGGACGTAAGGACGGCGAAGGGCTTCGCCTGGCTTCTGAAAAGAAGCAGACTTTAAAAGCATATAAAGACACGATAATAAATTAACGGAGGATACCGGATGAAGAGAAAAGGAATAATCATAATCAACATCGTGATCATGGTCGCCATTCTTGTATTCGTCGTGCTCTATACCGTGCTTGATAACAGAAGCACGCTGCAGAGGCAGACTGAGCATTTCGAGAACACGACCGTGGCCATGGAGCAGGTCACCGCGAACTACCTGGAGGGCGAAGAGCGCATATGCGACGTGTGGGCCCGGTACATAGACACCAGGGGCATGACCATGGAGGAGGCGGTAGAGTTCATCCGGGACTCGCACGTGCTGCACAACTCCTCGGCGCATCTGGTCTGGCTAGATACCAGAAAGGGCCTGTCGACGCGGACTCATCTCGGGTCGGAGGACGACTGGTCGGTATCCTACGACAGCATCGACTTCATCAGGGACACTTCCTGGATCTCGGATATAGGCGAGTCCATAAACATCTCACGGGCCTATACGAACCCCATGAACGGGGAACAGTCCCTGGCCTTCTGCAACATCATCACGCTGCTGGATGACAGCGGCGAGCCTAAGGAGGCAGCCCTTCTGCGGGTGCTGCCCCTGGCCGAGCTCGAGCAGAAATGGATATTCCCCAAGGGGGAATACGAGCACGCCGAGCTCGCCGTGATCGATCATGACGGCGACTACATCATAAAGAGCAGGACGTTCAAGAACTCGAACCTGTTCGAGTTCTACAAGTCCTACAACGACTATGACCCGGTCCGGCTTGAAAGCCTTCAGACCGAGATAACGTCGTCCACGGGCTCCGTCACGTTCCTCAACTCCCGGGGAGAGGAGATGCTGATGGCCTTCACTCCTATCGCGGGATCTGTGGAATGGACCCTGCTGGGACTGATCCCGAAGGCGGATCTGAATGTCAACACGCAGAACTGGATGCTCATCGGCGTCATCTCAGCCGGGCTGCTGCTGCTGTTCATCCTTGACCTCATATTCATCCAGAGCGTCAACAAGAAGCTGCAGAAATCGGCGGCTGAAGCGGAATCCGCCAGCCGCGCCAAGACAGACTTCCTCTCCACCATGTCCCACGACATAAGGACCCCGATGAACGCGATCATAGGACTTACGTCCATCGCCCAGAAGAACCTCGGGGATCCCGAGGCCACGGGGGAGAGCCTGCGCAAGATCGGCCTGGCGGGCAACCACCTGCTGACGCTTATCAACGATATCCTCGACATATCCAAGGTCGAGAGCGGGAAGCTGAACCTCTCGCCGGTGACGTTCTCCATAGTGGAGACGGTGGAGAACCTCGTCAACCTGTCCCAGCCAATGGTTAAGGAAAAGAACATAGACTTCAATTTCCGCGTCAACCGGATGGAGAAGGAATACCTTTACGCCGACCAGCTCAGGCTGAACCAGATCTATATCAACATCCTCTCAAACGCCGTCAAGTACACGGAGCCGGGGGGCAGCGTAAGCGTGGACATGCGGGAGGAGGAGAGCACGGAGCCCGGATGCGTGAAGCTGTACTACCGGGTATCCGACACCGGCATGGGCATGACCCCAGAATTCATGGAGAAGATGTTCCAGCCATTCTCCCGCCAGACCGACAGCCGCGTGAACACCATCCAGGGAACGGGCCTCGGGCTCACGATAACGAAAAAGATGGTGGACCTCATGGGAGGTACCATCGAATGCCAGAGCGAGCAGGGAAAGGGAACAACGTTCACGGTCGTCATAGACGTACCGGTGGCAGACAGGCAGCGTGACGACATGACCCTGGATCCCGTGGACATCCTGGTCGCGGACGACGACGAAGTGCTGCTCCAGACGACCGCGGAAACACTCAGATCCCTGGGAGTGAACGTCGAATGCGCGAAGAGCGGAGCGGAGGCGGTGGAGCTGATCAGGGACCGCCACGGGGAGAAACGGGACTATGCCCTCATAATCCTCGACTGGAAGATGCCGGACATGAACGGCATCGAGACTGTGCGCCGGATCCGCTCGGAGATCGACGAAAGGATCCCCGTACTGATCGCTTCAGCCTACGACATATCGGAGTTCGAGGATGAGGCAAGGAAGGCGGGAGCCGACGGCTTCGTCACGAAGCCCCTGTTCAAGTCCACTCTCTACGACAGGATCAGCCACATCCTCGGGAAGGAAGTGAGCTCCGTCGAGCCGGAGGACGACTATTCCGATCTTGAAGGGGTGCACGTCCTGGTGGCGGAGGACAACGACATCAACTGGGAGATCATACACGCGACCCTCGCAATGTACGGAATAACCGCGGACCGCGCAGAGAACGGACGCATCTGCGTCGATATGATACAGGCCGCGGAGGAGGGAAGCTACACGCTGATCTTCATGGACATCCAGATGCCTGAGATGAACGGTCTGGATGCCACAAGGGCCATACGCAAACTGGAGAACAGATGGGCCGCGTCGATCCCCATCGTGGCGATGACGGCGGACGCGTTCTCCGAAAATGTCACCGAATGTCTTAACGCGGGCATGGACGGCCATATCGCCAAGCCCGTGGACGTTAAACTCGTAATAAAAGAAATAAGAAAGATAAGAGAAAGGAACAAAAAACAATGAAAAAGATCTTCATCATCATCCTCACAGCGCTGACAGTCTTCAGCCTGGCCGCATGCGGCACAGGGAACCAGCAGGGAAGCCGTGACGTATTCACACCCAAACTTGACACCTCCGCCTCATGCAATATAAGCATAGTGGGCACCTACAGCAATTTCGAGGCACTCGAAGCGGAATTCGACCGTTTCAACGAGTATTACCCCAACGTCGAGCTGAGCTACACCAAGATCGACGACTACAACAAATCGATCGCAACGGTCCTGAACGGAAACGACGCGCCGAACATCTTCTTCTCCTTCGCCTGGATGACGGGCAACTCAGACTATGATTCCGTCTTCGATCATATGGAAAATCTGGCGGACACCTCTCTGGGACTGGATCTCGACTGCATACGTCCCGGCCTTCTCAACCGCGATTCCCAGGGGCGGGTGCTGACCGTACCGGTCTTCTCCACGTCATACGGGATGCTGATCAACAACGATCTGTTCGACAAGGAAGGGCTGAAGGTGCCCACGACTCTTACGGAGCTTCTTGAAGTCTGCGACGCCTTCCGCGCAAAGGGATATGAAAGCCCCATGATGGGATACAGCGTCAAGTCCTCCGGATGCCTGATGAACATCGTGGCCTATCCGGTCTTCGCCGCCACCCTGGCCGAGCATCCCGAGATGGTTTCCGTCGCGAACAATTGCGATCCTGCGGCAGGCGAATACATGCGCCCGGCTCTCGAGACGCTGATGATGCTGATCGACAAAGGATGCATCGATCTTGAGGCATGTGACCTGATCAGCGACAACTATACCGAAGTCATCCTCCGCTTCTACGAGGGCGACGTGCCCATGATGATCTGCACGGGCGACACCGTATCCGGGACCAAGAAGCGCGAGAGCCAGTCCGAAGCCTTTACGGCGAACCCCTTCACCTACTCCTTCGCGACGGTGCCGGTGACGGACAAGGGCGGATATTTCCTCGACAGCCCCTCCGTACAGTTCTCGGTCAACAGTTCCTGCGAGAACCTCGACATGACCAACGAATTCATGCGCTTTCTCATCTCGAACACGGAGCTGAACCAGATGGCCTCCGTTAAGCGCCTCATAACCCCGACGAAGGATCTGTCCTTCGACAAGGTATATTCTCCCATCGGTGATGTGGCCCAGGATCTCATCATATTCCCGACGGCCCTTGGCATTGAGGACCCACTGGCCTCCCAGATCCGCACCGCTTCCTTCAAGGTCGCCACCGGAGCCATGACCATCGATGAGGCAGTCGCGAACTACGGCAGCATCAAATAACGGAGGCATTACAGTATATACCCCGGCAAGATAAACGGAAAAAATACTATGAGAAAAATAAGACATGCCATAAATACTTGTCATCGCGGCCCTGCTGTGCGCAACGGTGTTTTCATCCTGCGCCGCAAAAACTGAAAAACCCTCTTTCAGGGCCATCATCATCCCGAAGTTCGAGATCGGGGAGATGAGCGGGGACGCTTCCGGCGAGGCGCTGCTTTTCTATGATGAATACTGCTCGGGATGCCCTGAGGTCAGTATCCCCAACATGTCGAAGACGGGGCATTTCTATTTTAATGAGAAGGTCAATGAGAAGGTCAAAGTCGAGAATTCAGAGACCCCGGACATATTCGAGCCCGCCATGCACAACCTCTTCGATACGGGTAAGACCGTCATCGACGCCGTGCTCAGCGGAGAGCTGGGGCTGGAATAGGGCATCAGCCCGGGAAGGGAGATATAATGGCGACAAGAAAAGAGATCGTCAGCAGCTTCTACGAGAAGTATGACGAGGGCGGACGGTTGCAGAGAAGCCGGCACGGACAGCTGGAATATGCCGTCACGATGGAATACATCCACCGCTTCGCTCCGAAGGGAGTCCGGGTGCTTGAGCTCGGGGCCGGAACGGGCAGGTATTCGGTCGCCCTTGCGAAAGAGGGATTCGATGTGACTGCCCTTGAGCTGGTGGAATGCAATTTCGAAGCGCTCCGGGAAAACAGCAAGGGCATCGGAAACCTCAGGCCGGTAAGGGGCGACGCCACGGACCTCAGCGGGTTCGCCGACGGGTCCTTTGACGTCACTCTGGTGTTCGGCCCTCTGTACCACCTGTATGAGAAGGAAGACATAGACAGGGCCATAGACGAGGCTATACGGGTCACGAAGAAGGACGGTATCATCTTCTTCGCGTTCATATCGGTCTACGCAATCATGTACGCAAACTATCTCCAGGGGAACTGGGCCTTCGGGCAGAATGAGAACTTCACGGAAGACTATAAGCCGAAGCATTTTAAGGAACAGCTGTTCACGGGATACGATATCGAGGAGTTCGAGTCGCTGTTCGACGGAAGGCCTGTGGAGTGGATCACCACCACGGGAACCGACGGGATACTCGAGCCCATAGAGGACAGGAATGATTTTGATATCACGGACGTGGACTTCCCGGAATTCGTGAAATGGTATCTCGCGTTCTCGGAAAAGCGGGAGCTGCTCGGCAACACGAACCATCTGCTGTATATCTGCAGGAGGAAGACATGACCATATATGACAGACTGGTTGCAGTCAGTGACGGAAAGTACAGGGACTTTCAGACGAAGCTGGTCCCGAACGTAC
>CACZSC010000244.1 GCA_902783755.1 uncultured Ruminococcus sp.
AGCTGCTGGAATGCGAACGGGATCAGCTGAGAGAATTTCGGCTTGTCCTGAGGCTGGTAGATAAGTTTCATACGCCCTCCAATATTATATATGTAAAGAAGTCCGCCTGCCCAAGAAAAAAGCCCGACCTGCGCGGTGGGCTCAAACAAAATATTCCGTTCTGCTCACCGGTATTGAGGCTTGGAGTGAGGCGGTTTTTTCTTCCTGATAAGTATATCATAACGGCCATAAACGTGTCAACGAAATGAGGCCTGTTTTTAACGGATTTCAGCATAAAAAATTGCACTAATTTAAGTGCAATTTTTTGTCAAATATTCCAACTTTCAAGTCGCTGTTTCAGAAGGGTGTTCCTGGCCGATGCCTGCTGCCTGTGGACGGCGCACGCCACGGCTTTTTTCGTGCCCACGATGACCAGTCCGCGCTTCGCTCTGGTGATCCCCGTGTACACGAGGTTCTTCTCGAGCATGATGTAATGCTGCATCTCGATGGGCATCACCACAACCGGATATTCGCTTCCCTGGGACTTGTGTACCGTGGCCGCGTATGCCAGCACCAGCTCATCCATGTCCGACTGGTCGTAGCTCACCAGCCGCCCGTCGAAGTTCACCGACAGGGTCCTTGCGCCCTCGTCAGCGTCGAACACTGTGCCCATGTCCCCGTTGAATACTTCCTTCGAGTAGTTGTTCCGGATCTGCATGACCCGGTCCCCCGACCTGAAGACGGTCCCGCCCCGCTGTATCTCGTGCTTTCCGCTTTCGGGCGGGTTCAGGGACTGCTGCAGCACCTGGTTCAGGTTCACGGCCCCCACGCTTCCCTTCCTCATGGGAGTCAGCACCTGGATATCGGAAGTTCCGATCCTGAAGTATCCCGGAAGCTTGGTCTGCACCAGCTCCACTATCCGCTGCGCCGCCAGATCCGGATCCCCTTCCTCCACGAAGAAGAAGTCCGTGTTCCTGCCGTTCGACAGGTCCGGCATCTCGCCGCTGTTGACCCTGTGGGCGTTAAGGATTATCCTGCTCTCCCTGGCCTGGCGGAATATGACCGTCAGCCTTACCACGGGGAACCTTCCGGACTCTATGATGTCCCTGAGCACGTTGCCGGGCCCCACGGAGGGCAGCTGATCCACGTCCCCCACGAATATGATCCTCATGTTGTCCGGGACGGCCTTCAGGAGATTGTACATCAAAAGCACGTCTATCATGGAGCATTCGTCCACGATCAGCACGTCCCCTTCTATCCGGTTCTTCTCGTTCCTCTGGTATCCGCCCACGGGATTCGCCTCGAGGAGCCTGTGTATGGTCTTTGCTTCCCTGTTCGCCACCTCGGACATGCGTTTCGCCGCCCTGCCCGTGGGAGCGCACAGCAGCACCTTCTTGTTCATGATCCTGAAGGCTTCGATGATCCCGAGGGTCGTGGTGGTCTTGCCGGTGCCGGGCCCGCCAGTTATGACCGTCACCTTGGATCTGACCGCCGTCTCAATGGCCTGTCTCTGGACGGTCTCATACGTCATGGAGGTCCTCTGCTCCACCATGGAAACGATGTTTCCGGGCACGCTGTCCTCCTTCACGGGGGTGCCGGCTATGGTCATGAGCCTTTTCGTCGTCCCGAACTCCGAGAAGAACAGGGGCGGGAGATATATGGCCGTGTTGTCCTGTTCCCCGGTCTCCGCCTGTTCCGCTTCCTCCCGGGGCTCTGCGGTGTCAAGGATCACGTCCCTGTTTTTTATGAGGTCATCGAGGGTCATGCTTACAAGGCTCTCGTCCACGCCGAGAAGCTCCACCGCCGCCTTCTTCAGCATGCCTGAGGTGGCGTAGCAGTGGCCCTCCTCGGACAGTCTGCCGAGGGCATACAGTATGCCTGCCCTTATCCTTACGTACTTTTCCTTGTCGAATCCCAGCTTCTGGGCGATGGTGTCCGCCGTGAGAAAGCCTATCCCCCAGATGTCGTCCGCCAGCCTGTAGGGATTGGCCATGACGTTCTTTATGCTGTCCTTCCCGTAGGCCGCGAATATCTTCGCCGCGTGGGAGGTGCTCACGTCGTGTCCCTGGAGAAAGAGCATTATGTTCCTGATCTCCTTCTGTTCGGACCAGCCCTCGAGTATCCTGTTTATGAGGGCGCTCTTCATGCCCTTGACTTCCTTCAGCCTCTCCGGGCTGTTCTCTATTATATCCAGGGTGTCCACCCCGAACTTGTCCACTATTCGCTTGGCGTATCCGGGTCCTATGCCTTTTATGAGGCCGCTGCCCAGATATTTCTCTATGCCGTATGCCGTGGCCGGGAGGGTCTCCTCGCTCTCTGTGAAGGCGAACTGCCTTCCGTACTTCTTGTCTGTCTTCCAGTCTCCCGAAAGAAGGAGGATGCTTCCCACATGCACGTCTGGGACACAGCCTACGGCCGTGATGACCTGCCTGTATCCGTCTGCCCGGCAGCGCAGAACCGAATATCCGTTTTCCGTGTTTCTGAACGTGATCCTTTCAACTGCGCATTCCAGTTTTTCCATGGCGCTCCTCCTTTCTGTATGTTTTCTGATCCCGCTATTCCGCTGTATGAAGAGCTTCAGCGGCCTCCTCCAGCCTGTCCCTGATCTCTATATGCTGCGGGCACGCTTCCTCGCAGGCTCCGCACTTGATGCATTCGTGTGCCCTGCTCTTCTTCTGCATGGCCACGTGGAAGCGCTCCTGTCCCTGGGCCCTTTTGAGATTGCCGTACATCGTCAGCATGTTCATGGCCGAGAACGTGGCCGGGATGCCGATGTCCATGGGACATACCTTCATGCAGTAGCCGCATGAAGTGCACGGGATGAGCTCGATCTCACTCAGGGCCTTTCTCGCGTCATCCATGACCTTTTTCTCATTCTCATCGAGGGGCCTGAAATCCTTCATATATGATATGTTGTCCTTCATCTGCTCGATGCTGGACATTCCCGACAGCACCGTTATGACGCCGTCGAGGCTTGCCGCGAAGCGGATCGCCCAGGAAGCGGGGGACGCGCTCCCGTCCGCCTCCTTGAAGACTTTCATCACTCTCTCGGGCGGGGAAGCCAGCAGTCCTCCCTTGACGGGCTCCATAATCACGACAGGCTTGTTGTGTTTCCTTGCCACCTCGTAGCACAGTCTCGACTGCACGTTCCCGTCTTCCCAGTCAGCGTAGTTGATCTGCAGCTGCACGAATTCCGCTTCGGGGTGCCTGGTCAGCACATCGTCAAGCTCCTCCGCGCCGGCATGGAATGAGAATCCCACGTGGCGTATCCTGCCTTCCGCCTTTTTTTGGAAAGCAAAGTCCCAGAGGCCGAAATCATCGAAAAGCCCGGTCCTTTTCGCTCCCAGGTTGTGCAGCAGATAGTAGTCGAAATATCCGGCTCCGGA
>CACZSC010000245.1 GCA_902783755.1 uncultured Ruminococcus sp.
TGCATCGATGCGATATGACTTATATCCCAACCGGTCCACACGAGTTCCTCGAATTTCGCGTTTTGGAACATACCCACCAGATTATCCGCGCTCTCAAACTTCCAACCGGAAATATCCAGCTTATTAAACGTGCTGCCCGTAAACATATGACAATCCTGAACATTTTGCATATTGTATCCGTTGTTATATTCTCTTATATTCTTAACTTGTGATACATCCCAGTCACTCAGATCAAGATCATCAAATTTGGAATACGAGAACATATAGTTCATGTTCGTCACCTTGCCGGTATCGAGACTGATTGCGTTCACCCCGGTCAGATCTGCACTGTTGAACATATATTGCATATTCTGAACGTTTCCAGTATCAGTCTTGAATTTAACTTCGCTCACTCCGGTCAGATCTGCGTTCGCAAACATATACTCCATATTGATTACGCTAGAAGTATCCCAGTAGGGCAGATCAACCTTGTCAACGCAGCGGCATCCGTAGAACATATAACTCATGTCAGTCACATGACTTGTATCGAAGTACGCCTCTCCGTGCATATCGGCGAGGTTATAACAATTGGCGAACATATATGCCATATTCTTTGTCTTCGCAGTGCTGACATTCTCGAAAACAATTTCTTCGAGCGGATATATGCCTTCGAACATATGACTGCTGTCCGTATTGGTGTACATCAGATCATCGGAAAGGACATACATCGTAAGTCCGTCTCCTTCCTGCTGCAGATACCCTCTGATACTTCCGATAGATTTCGTATCCATCACGACATATTCGCCGGTCGCCTTATCAGCATAGTCCGATGTCTTTCCAAAGACGATCTTTGTCAGTGGTCCGTTCAGCCCTCTCTTTTCATACAGCTGACTGGCAGCATTGACAAAATCGGCCCGGATCATATCAGAATGATTCTGTTCAGCCGCATCTCCGGTAAGGAGCATGTCAGCACTGGATCCCTCAGTGACCAGTCTTCTGGAGACATGCCAGCCTGTTTTATCCGGTACTGTCACTGTCGCTCTCTCTCCTCCCTTGAGCGTCAGATGGCCATCAGCATCCGTGGAACGGGGGGCAGGATCAATAACATTGCCTTCGGAATCATACACGGTATACTCAAGATTGGATCCCGGTATGTTTACTTTATTCCCCTCGCTGTCCGTGATCATAGTAAGAGTAAACTCATACTCCTGATCGGGTGAGGCGCTGAGTACCACATCGATATTCAACTTGCCATCAGTAGCCAGACCCTCTTCCTCTGTCGTTATCGCAGTAACATAATAGGGCCATGCATTGTCCTCTGTAGCTCTCCAACGCGTGTCCGGAGGAACTTCGATCTTCGCATACTGTCCTCCCTGGAGCGTCAGCTTACCATCAAATGTAGTCTCGCCTGTACGGATCTTCTCTCCGGTCTCTTTGTCATACACTGTATAGACTAACCCGGAACCCGGAGTCAGTATATCATCCCGGCGCAGGTATTTATACTTCTCCAGGGTGAAAGTAAAGACCTGATCCGTCTCCTCGTCAACGACCTTCTCGATCGTCAGATAAGCTGTACCGAACCTGTTGACAAATCCCGTCGCAACTTTCGGAGAAGGTGCCAGCGCTGTGGTGTACTGCAGCTGCAGATTGTCACTTGACGAATTGTACTGTCGATTAAGTACCGGACTTGTTGTGAAAGCACCTTGAGCACCCCACTCTTTGTCAGATTCATCCGGCACTTCAACGACCCGGTAATCCCCTTCAGACATGTCTTCGTATAGATTTACCTTGACATCCCTGTCAAACATAACATAGGCAACGGATGCTTTTGTTATCACGTGCCAATGCGGCCAATAGCCACTGTACATTTCTAACCTGCCGGTCTGCTCGTACGGATAAAACTCGCGTGATGTCACCATACTGATCAGTCCGTCTTCGCTTGTTTTTCCCTTGAAACCTTCTATCGGATGTTTGCCATCCTCTTCACCTATAACAGATCCGTTATTATAATAATTGCCATTGGTGTCCACATTTTGATCAGTAGTATGGGATACTACCGTATAACCGACATCTTCAGCCGGCACCCATGAGCCGTTCTCATACTTTTCTACGCGCCAGACGAGTTTCTTGCCTTCCGGAACGGTACCGCCCTCCACTCTTTTCTGAACAACAGAAGAAGCGGATGACACATGATTGGTTATCACGGCTTCGGGAGTCTCCCCCGGCGTGCTCTCGATCGAAATCTCTGTCTCTTCCGGATTAATCATAAAAGTATGAGAAGAATACTTGCCTGTCCCGACGATTGAATACTGAGGATTCATCTCGGTCAGTTTGTATTCCATATTAGCGAAATCTAAAGCATCGCCATAATAAGCAATCGCCATTCCGTTCATCTTCAGCACGATATAGGAATCATTGCCTGAAAAACTGATGTAATGATCATATATTGGCTGATTTGTGGCCGGATCATAAATGACCGAGCCCGTTATCGGGTCTGTCCGGCGCTGACTATAATAGGAAGCATTATTAGAAGCCGCTGTTTGCAGATCATTTTCATAAATGCTCTCAAATCTGACCGTCGCCCCTCTGTAAGAGAGTTCCGAATTCGGATCATCGATCAGCTGCTGTGCCAACTCGTCATCTCCGACCCATTTCTTGCGGATAATCAGGAAACCGTCTTTTCCGTTGGTAAACTTGGCAGAATCAGTTTTGCCCAGGACTCCGCTGATATACTCCGAATACCCGGGATCACCTTCCCCGACCGTCTCCTTGTCAAGGGCTGGTGTGATCGGCGGGTACTCACTATCTGCTTTCTCCCTGACACGCCAGAGAACCCCCTTCTTCGCCAACGAATTAAATCGTACGGTCTGATTGTCCTTGATCGTAAACTTACCGTTCTCATCTGTTTTGAGAGGCACTTCTTCTTTGGTCTCATCCTTTTCGAACGTCTGACCATCGTCGTAATTGTAGATCCTGCTGCTGCCTTCATAAAGTGTGTACTCTCTGCCGGCTGCAGGCGCATAAACCGGTTCCGTACCTTCAGAATCAGCTTCCGCCATCTCCAGGACCATAGTAAATGGTGTATCTACAGGTTCATATAAATTGTCTCTGAGCACGGTTTTACTGACTTCCAGATCGCGATAGAGCCACTCATTGACAAAGTTCGCCTCACCCGCTGTTGCATAGACAGGCAGAGCAACCTTTACTTCACCTGATGTATTCTCAAAGCAGTCGGCAAGATCGTCTTTGAGAACTTCTTCAACTATGATCTTGGAACCTGCTCTGAACTGTTTGTTATCTGAATCATTGCAGACATAGATCGTCTTTCCTGCACAGGCGGCAGTGATCGAACCATCTTCATTGGGCTGATGCCATTCGTCTTCTCCGTCCACGCCGACGATCTGCCATTCGAAATTCTTGATCTGGTCAGCCTTATTGCCGTCTGCGTCGGTCTGATAGATATTGAAAGTGAATTCCGTGTCAGACACATTGTTTCTTCCATTATTAATGACCGACTTGTTGATCTTCAGATCCTTCCATCTGTAATTGTTGGTCACTTCCATGACAACTCCGTTGATGGCAGCTTCTTTCGTGACAGAAGGATTATCACAGCGCCAGTCAGAGGTTTCAGAATAACACTCGGGCAGCTCGGTAACTGTGTAGGTGCTGTCCAGTTTCTCCGCACGGAAAGCAATGACTTGCCCGGGATTGATGCGGAAGACACCGTCAGCATCTGTCGTCTGCTCATCTCCGATGATCTCAGGATCTCCTCCATTTGTTACCGCGTTCTTGACAATATGGATCGTTTTACCGGATACCGGGTCTCCGTCCGCATTTGTCAATTTCATTTCAAATGATGCTTCCTTGATCTCCTGTTCTTTGTTCTCAGGATATCCCTGCACATTCTTCTTAATATAGACGATCGGCCGGAATTGATTCATAGCAAGCACATAACGCGTACCCTCGTCATCGACCTCGCCTTTCAGTTCGGGATCATCTGTCAGCTCCCATTGCAGACTTTCTTCTTCTCTGATATTGATCTTCTCAGCATCCACACCGTTGAATACCGCCTTCTGACGACGCTCCAGATACAGTGCTCCTTCAGCATCTGTAGCATGCATCCCCGTCTGCAACACCCAATCGCCGGCAGAGCTTTTTTCATAGAGATCATATTCTTTATAAGAATAAACAGTTTCTTTATCTTCGTCATCCCAAGTCAGATAGAATCTGAAGCGCTCATCTTTCTTTGAACTCGGAGTATCATTCGCGAGCTCTTTTTCCAATTCAAGTTTTCTGGCTGCAGCGATCTTGGTCTTACAGGAAGAACCAATCTTAAATGCCGCTTTATCACCTTCCGTATAATAGAAGGATGGATTATTGTATGTCCATACACCGGTCTGCGGAATCTCCTCCGGCGCTTTCATGAAAATGCTGAATGAAAGACTGTCCATCTCCGGAAGCGTATACGCACCATTATTCATGCGGGACGCATCAACTGCGACAGCTTTGACTGTAGAGAGGTCCGAACCCCAGTCAGAAGCCTTGATCCATCCGTTTGCCTCTGTCAGGATATCGCTCGGGGAAGCCGGATCCGATGATTGTTCCGGCTGAACTGCATTTGCATTGGCATTGTAGTAAACGACCGGTTTGATCCCTCTGGCTTCCATTTCCCCGGTGCTGACGCCCGTAAAGGTTCCCTGCCAGATTTTGACCTGGCCGTCGATGATACTGTCATCAAAATAGTCTGCCCGATCGATCCTGCTTTCGTCATAGGCAGCATACTCCAGACGGTCAAAGAACACCATTCCCTTGATCGGTTCAACATTGGTGGCAGTAAGCTTGTATTCATACTCTTCATTGGGTATTACCACCGTGCTGCTGTTGTAGACTCCGAAGGGATCGCTCTCAGCTCGGACTGTCTTGCGGATCTTGAGATTGCCGCTTCCCGCAATTTCACTGAATACATTGGACTTTGCATAAAGTACATTTCGTGAATCCGTGATACCGTCCCCGTTGATATCTGACCCCAGCGGTGCATAATCCTTCTTATTATAAATTTCGCTGCCGTTTCCATCATCGCAGGCTACTTGATTCTCGGTTCCGATGATTTCCACCGGATTACCTGCCTCATCCAGATCAGCGGGAATATAAGCTACGATATTTGGCTGATCAGAAGCTTCCTCGAGATTCTGCGGATATTCACAATACGCATCAAAAGACAGACCGAAGCCGCTGTACCATTGTCCGTGATCATAATTAGTCGAATCTCGGCCCGTATAGACTAAACGGAATTTTACGAGTGTACGTCCGGTACCGCAGTAGTCTTTAATAACGTCTCTCTTAGGATCAACACTTACTGAGATCTGGGCTTTGTTCCAGGTGCTCTCTCCCTGTAATCCCATTGAGCATGGCTGTGTGAGTCTGCCGGCAGTGACAGTACCGGAAGGATCGAATTCTACACCAAACGGAAGAAGATCATAAAAGACCACTTCTTTTCTGTTCGGTGTATTTTCACCTTTATTTTTCAGATACGGTATCGCTGTATCGCTGTACAGCAAATACCCTTCTGAGGCTTCCATGCGATAGCGGATCTTTGCCTGGTCATTAGCTCTCCTCAAAGTACCCGCCTTGATAGCAGCTGCCGTCTTGCCCTCGCGCTTCAGCTGGGCGACAGCACTGTCCCTTAAAACCGGATCACTGTATTCACTGTCCGGCCCGCTTATATTACGGACATAACCGTTGAAAGTATCACCTGCATAGTTCTCTCCGATAATACTTCCGATATTTTGCAGATCGATCTCTTCCACAGACTGATCCAGTAGATCTTTAAAAACAGGCGAGGAACCCTTGATCGCGATATTTGTGGAGATCGTACTTCTTGCTTCATAATCGACTGTATTGTGTTCGACCTTTACACGCCATGGCTGACGGGCGATCTGCTCCGGCGTAAAATAATATACGAGTTGCCCGCCTGTTCTCCAGGGAACGACTGCTACCTCCTCCCATTCATCCGTCTCGGAATCACCAAATACGGCGAACACATGCATATCACGGTCAATACCCTCTGTTTGATCGACCGGTGTCGTCCCTGCTGTATCATCATCAAATACATCGTAGCCTACATCGTTGATCCGCACACTGACATCATCAAAATAATAATCATCTTTCGTGAGCAGACCTTGCGCTCCCTTTGGTAGATAAGCATAGACGGTGTCATCTGTCGTGGTGATCTTGGTGTATGTCCCGCTTCTGTAATCTCCGGTACTGCCTCCCATACTGCTGCTAGTATGATGAGTAAAGCCATAGCTTCGGCAATACCCTGCTACTGAAAAAACTGAGGTGGTCAGACTCTCATTTTCGGGGAGATTCTCGTCGACTGTCAGCCAGCCGTTGAGTGTTTTGTCGCCGCTCTTTGATACGCCGATACTGTCTCCTCGATAGTTCCATTTATAATTGGTATACCGCCAGCTGGCATAAGGATAGGTGTACTGAGTACTGTCTTTCTGATCGTAAGGTACAACGGTAGCAGTAATATTATTGTAAAGTACTGTTTGATCAGGTATGACTGCCGACTTGGGATAAGCACTGACTACATAGTAGGATTGGTCAATCGACCGATCCTCGGAATACTCAACAGCCGTATATTCAGTATAATTGTAATCTTCTGTGCCTGCCTGATAAGGAAGATTCAAGAAAAAGCCCTGATTGCTATAAGGATAATCTTGATACAGACTATCGTAAATGTTGAGACTCCACGGCTGGGTAGCACTGCCATAGAGGCTCACCTTCCATACTACATAAACATATTCATCAAAATGATCAAACAGTTTGTCATTAGTCCCGGGTATTTTCATCGAGCCGGCACTCGGAGCGTACTGCAGAACCTGCTTTTTCGTGTACAGACCCGGAGTATACGCCTTGCCGGAAGAATACGCTGTTTTAGCAGATGACTGAAGACGAACTCCTGTGTTGATATAACCGGTCAGCGGAGCGACCTCATACTGACCCAGTTCCTGCTCGATCTCCCCGTCTTCACCCTGAATCGTTACATTGACTTCCGGCTCGACAGTCCATGAGTAACCGTCTTCAACCTTCATGACATTAATATTCTTGTACAAAATCTGCCAGGCATTTTGGGAATCGGCCGGTAACTTTTCATAGTTAAAGAAAACATAATACTCTCTTCCGTCCTGCGTTTCCTTATAATAATTGAATGAGGAATTGCTCGTCGGATGAGGATTATCTATCGTACCTTCAGGAATACCGATCTCTGACGGGGGCAAAACTCTTTTTGCCTCTCCCACATGTCCGTACTGAATCATATCAGCCGGTATCCGGATAACGGCTTTGCCGGCTTCAATGTCAACACTGTTCTTAAACTGCATCTGATACTTGAGTTTAAAATCATCGGTCTTCGTAATACTGTCTCGACTGGACTCATTGACATAAAATATATCGTATGTCCAAAACTCACTGTGATCACCGGCATCAGCTCTCAGCAGCGAAGCAGCCTTCTGCATCAGAGTGGGCTTTTCCGCTTTATCGGTCCTGGCCGCTCCGGCTTCGTCTTCAGGATTATCTTTCAGTTCACTGACAGCATATTCTTTCTCTGACTCGGTACCTGTCTGTGTATCTGTATCGTCTGCTGTGTCTTCGATATCCTTTTTGTCCGTATCTTCTTTCTCAGATTCCGGTGCAGCTTCCTTCTTGTTATTTACTGTTCCCTCTATCGGGAGGAGCTCGTTGTCCTTCAGATGCTCCTTCTCGCTTCCGTTCTTGACAGTTACCTCGGGAACAAATGACCAGGACGCTTCCTCTTCGACCTCGGATATGTCGATGTCCTGATAGGATACTTGCCAGGCACTGATCGTGTTGGCGGGGATCTCTGTATAGTTGAAGAAGACGATCTCGTTCTTCTTGGTATCGATTTTGTAATTGAAGAAAGTCTTGTGTGACTTCTGTGTCTTACCGTCAGTCAGACGGGGCACACCGACAGCATCCGGAGCGATCTCCTTGCCGTCCTTCGTCTTGACAAGGCTCAACGGGACGCGCAGCTCTACTGTATTCGCCTCATAGTCTTTGCTGCTCTCAAATATAAGCTGATATTTTAATGTGAAATCGTCGGAGAAAGTGACAGAATGACCATCTTTCTGATAGAGATAATAGATGTTGGCATACCATCCGCGCTCATTGACAGCGGGGGCGTCTTCGCCTTTATATTCGATCGTTGCATCTGCGACCGTGACCGGAAGATCTCCCAGTTCTTTAACGGACATCAGATCAGACCAGGGATTATCCTCTTTTTCCGTCTTATCGTCTGCATCGCCGTCCTTGGAGGATCCACTGTCATCCTTCTTTGTCTCAGGTTTGGCGGACTCAGCAGGTTCGGATGAAGGTTTCTTTGTCTCTTCTTTCTTCTGGACAGCAGGTTCAGAAGAATCGGACGGTTCTTCTGCGGCCGAAGGCTGAGCGCCGGCATCCGTCGTCTGTACGGTCTGCTGGTCCGGTGACCCGCTCTCTCCTTCCGCATGAGAAGCCATGCTCATCAACGGCGAATTGACTGCCAAAACCACAGCCAATAACAGAGCAAGTATTTTCCCTGCCCGCTTCACTCTTATATTCATGCCTGTCTTCCTGACCTCATCGTTTTTCTTCATAATGTCCTCTCCATATTGAAGTCCCGGTTCTCAGGTTAAATTGTCAATTCTGATGGCTGCCGATAACAGCCCATGAATACCGACTTTATATCTAATAAAGCATATCATGGAAACCAATAAAAAACAATCCTTTTCTTAATATATAAGAAGGATTGTTTCAAATCTGATCTGTTCAGCCGCCGTTCGGACAGTCTCCGTTATTTTTCGTTTGGAGGATCATATGAAATGCGCATTTTCACCTCTCCGAAAAACAAAGAGTATATGTCGAA